>JAYSRH010000166.1:0-4454 GCA_043721115.1 Fibrobacteria bacterium
CATATGGTGCTGAACATTGTGGATGGCGTGTTCGTCAGCCGCCTTGGTATTGAAGAAGGTCTCGCAGTTCTTAATTATGGCTTTCCATTCTTCTATCTCATCTTTGCGGTATTCAATGGACTCACCAGTGGTTCCACTTCTGTTATTGCCAGACTTTTAGGCGCGCAGGAAAAAGCGAAAGCTGAAAATGCCTTAAGTCAGATTGTGTGGGTAGCGCTTGGCCTGTTTGCCATCTTTCTGGTGATTTATCCTTTTGCACTCCCCTATTATTTGGATATCCAAAAAGCGTCACCAGTCGGTGCTGCCCTAACCAAATCCTACCTCAACATGCTTTTCCTGGGAGTGCCTTTTTTGATCTTGGCTCTTTTATGGGGTTCGGGTCTACGCGCCGAAGGCAATACCCGCACATTGATGATGGGAATGGTGATGGGCACTTTGATAAATATTTTGATCGCACCCTTTCTGATTTTCGCACACTTTCATTTCGCTGGAACCGAATGGAAGGGTCTAGGAATGAGCGTCGCGGGGGCAGGATTGGCAGCGGGAATTTCCAATATTTTAACGGCTCTAGTCGTTTATTCCATATACGCCCGAAAACAAACCCAATTGCGGCTTTGCCTCTGGCCTGATTGGAAGGATACAGAAGGACTGATCGATGCCTTCCGAGTCGGTTTTCCATCTATCTTGTCCCAATCCTTGCTTGGTATCAACATCTTTATTCTTACCAAGCTTGCCTCCGCCTTTGGGCCTTCCGCCATGGCGGCCATCGGAATTGGGTCGCGATTGGAAACCTTGGCCATCTTTCCCGCCCTTTCAATCATGGTGGCCGTGCTCTCGCTGGTAGGTCAGAATTTTGGTGCCAAGAACTATGTCCGCGTTGAACAAAGCGTCCGCATGGGGCTCCTGACTGCATTCCTTTTCTTAGCTGTTGTCGGCATAATAGTGCATCTCTTGCGGGTACGACTCATTCAAAATTTTCATCCCGATTTGGTCACGTTGCAGTCCGCTACCCATTACTTGGGACTGACAACCCTAGGCTATGGGTTTATCGGCATCAGCATTGTTTCCAGCGGCGCGTTTCAAGGACTGGGTAGAGGGTTGCCATTTTTATTTTTAAACATCATGCGACTGGTGCTTGTCGCCACACCCCTTGGCTACATACTCGCGCATACTCGAGGCGAATACGCCCTGCACTATGCCCCCCTCATTGCCAGCGGATTTACGGCGATCATTGCTTCCACTTGGATCCTTAAAACGGTTCACACACTAAGGAAAACCAAAATTGAGGCAGCGGAGCCGGTGCCTGTTACTGTCTAATCCTTAGCCTTATTGTTTAGCTTAATTGTTCAGCCAAATGCCAGTCTCCAGTAATCAAAGCACAATCACCCTTGCAGTGCGATACTCGGAAACGGATGCCATGAAGTTTGTGTATTATGCGAACTTCTTGGTTTATTTCGAAGTGGCTCGAACCGCAGCTTTGGCGGAATTGGGCCATGCTTATTCAGAGATGGAAAAAAAGCAGGTGCTCATTCCGGTTTTGGCCGCGCACTGTGAATATCTGAACCCAGCTTTTTATGGAGATAGCCTGATTGTTCAAACCCTACGCTGGCGCAAAGGTAAAGCCCGTATCCGCTTTGATTACCTTGTGTTACGAGAAACGGAAGTGCTCGCCAAAGGATACACGGAGCATGCATTTATGCATCCATCCGGCAAACCGCTCCGGCCCCCTCAGGACATTATTTCGCTCTTTCCCGATTACGCCCCCTGATCCAGATTTTATGAGCGCAATGGGCACCCGGAAAGTCACAAGTACTTAGCCGATTCCGCGATCAGTTCTTCTAGCGCTTGGACTGAAGCTTTAGCCGGGCTCATGTTGGGAAACTTCTCGTAGGCATAATTGATACCGGAGGAGCTGTTCAAGAGATGGAGGTGCGCGTCACTCCCTGCATCGCGAATCGCTTGATACACATCCGTCACACTTCCCGTTTGTCCACCGGACACTCCGCTTATGGCAATGCCTGGAATCAGGACGGGTATTTCTTTACCGCGACTTCGCCAGTAAAGCAACAAATCGCGCAGTTCCGTAGGAGCCGTTGCCCCCACTACAGCGCCCAAATTTCCATCATTCCAGTCTGCTAATTTTTCCGCCACCACGCGGTAAAGCGGGGTTCCGTCGGATCGAAGACTAAGCTCCTGAAAATCCTTAGCACTGGGATTGGACGTCCTCACCAAAACATAGATGCCCTGGTCCTTGGCTACATCTTGGAATGGCTTGATAGTATCTTGGCCCATATAAGGGGCCACGGTAACCGCATCCGCACCGAAAACCTGAAAGGCCATTTGTGCATAGGCGCCGGAAGTGCTGGAAATATCCCCGCGTTTGGCATCCAAAACAACGAGTGGGCCCGCTGCCTTAAATGCCACGATCAGATCATGCAGCACTTGCAGGCAGGGCAGACTCACAGCCTCGTAATACGCTAAATTGGGCTTGACGGCTGCCGGCAGGATATTCTTAGCCAGCATGGCTTCCAGCATGTCGGAATAAAATCTTTTAATGCGTTCGGCCGGCGAACCCGTGCCGGGGATTTTTTTCAATACTGGATCCATACCCACACAAACCGCATTGCCGGCTTGTCGGGTCCGTGAAATTAATCTCTGCTGAAAACTCATACCCAATCCTCCCGCCTGGGAAAGCTACTCAATCAAGGGGCTTTAGAGGAGGCGGTGGCGGAATCGGGAGTTGCGGTGTTGCATCCCATGCGATTTCTTTAAGTCGCGAACGGGCATAGACTAGAAAGTCGCTCCAGTCTGACAGGAGCGGCTGCCCGACTTCAGCACACCAAGCGGAAAATTCGCCAGCATGAGAAACCTCCAAAACGCGTGAATGAAAATTCATCCATACCGAAAAATCATAGAGCTGGGAACACGCCTTCCGACGCACTAAGTTGGATATAAATCGCTCTTTAAGCCAAATTTGAAAAACCGCCTCCAGGCTTTTTTGCAATTGGACGCGGTTGGGATAGTGATCGAGAAGTGGGAATTTTGGGATTCGGTTATTGATCACATAAGTGGACATGGGTTGCATCCGAGGCGACCCGAAATGGGTGCAAAATAAAAATATAATCTAAATGTTTTCTGAGGTTCCAGTCCTCGCTCAAATGTTAACTTTACCCCAGAGGTAAACATGGATTCCGTAGCCGAGAAATACAATGCAGTCATCGTGGCTAAACAAGATTTTAGCCCAGATCTATTCATCATCAAGGTAAAGACGGATAAACCGATGGCCGAGTTTACCTCCGGCCAGTACGTGTTATTGGGGCTCTCATCAAACCTCCCGCGCCGTGCAGGCAGTGAGCCAGAATTCAAGGAATGCAAACCGGATCGTATGGTACTCAGGGCCTATTCCATCGCCTCCTCAGGTCTCGAACCCAACCTTTTGGAATTTTATATTTCCGTCGTCTACAACGGTCAGCTCACGCCACGCCTTGTGGGCGTTAAACCCGGTGACCGCATTATGGTTGGAGAAAAAATTCGTGGTCTTTTTACCTTGGACACGGTCCCGGCGGCGCATAAAAATGTTATTCTCGCGGCAACGGGAACTGGCCTTGCCCCGTACGTCTCCATGATGCGTTGCCATTCTGTAAAACCCTATCCGTTCCGATTCATTATCTTGCACGGCGCGCCTTATGGATGGGAGCTCGGCTATTTGGAGGAATTGCGTCTGCAAGCCCGCCACCTGCCCCAGGTCACCTATATTCCTTCGATTACACGCACCAAAATAGACCCCTGGTGGACGGGCGAAAAAGGTCGTATTACCCAATATTTCCAAGATGGCGTTTTGAAGAATCGGCTCGATGTTCCATTAGACCCTAACCAGACTTCCGTTTTCCTCTGCGGCAATCCCGCCATGATCGAAGAAGTCAGTAAGCAACTGGAACCGCTAGGTTATTCCACCCATACGACGGAAAAGCCCGGTAGCATGCACATCGAAGAGTACTGGTAGAGTTCTTAAGCCAAATGATCGGAATCGTCGATACTTTGGCTCTCGCCGCGTAAATCATCCGCCAGAGTCCAGATAAATTCACTGGCTTCTTTGTTTCCCGCTAAATGATAGGCGTTGATAAGGTTGCGTAAAACCCTTGCGATTATTGCCTCCGGCGAAGCTGGTGTATAAAGCAACTGGGTAAAGTCTGGAGCGTATTTCTTTTCCAACTGTCCGAGTCTGCGTTCATCGAGGATTTTGCCGCCGTCAAAGCAATCGATTATGATATCCCGCTGGCCTTCTCGAGCCCGCGTCAGAAAATGTTCCGGCACATCACAGCCGTGTATCTCCAGTCCCAGACGGTGCCCAATCAACATGAAAATACAAGCCAGGGTAATGGGAATTCCTTGTCGTTTTTGGATCACTTGCACTAAATCACTATTGGCAGGATCGTAATACCCACTAACGGCGC
>JAYSRH010000167.1:0-4444 GCA_043721115.1 Fibrobacteria bacterium
CAACTTTTAGCGTTATTGCGACCGGCACCCCAACGTTGACCTACCAGTGGCGCAAAGGTGGAGCAAACATCACTGGCGCCACTATGGCCAGCTATACCACGCCGGCTACGGTAACTGGAGACAATGGCAGCCTGTATTCTGTCGTGATTAATAACGGAGCCATGCTTCCTGTTACAAGCGCGAATGCGATTTTGACTGTACAACCCGTTACCCTAATAGCATCCTATGCCCAAAAGCTGCGCGGTTCTCATTCGCTCCACGACGAAGTGTATGACCTACGGGGCCGAGCGATTCTTAAAAAAGGCATCCAAACAGGTTCTTCCGTTCGACCCATAAAATAGTATTGGCCCAATCCTCGTTCTGATTCTCTCCCTGTTGCAGTTCCAGGGGAGAATCTTACATTTTTTTCCTATAATAGAATCCAGAATGCCTTGCAAGGAAATTAAAATGTCATTCCGATTTGTAACCCCTTTTTTAGCCTTGTTTTTTGTCAACTGTCAGGATACGGCAAGAACGCACAACTGGTTTGCCATGGATACGAACATGGCCGTCTCACTTTTCGGATCCACCCCAGTTTCCGATGACAGTGTCTTTTACCGTCTGGAAGCGGAAACAGAACGATTAAACCTTTTATTTAGTGATTTCTCATCCCGCTCTGCACTATCAGAAATAAAAGGTCACATCGGTGATACTGTAACGGTTCATCCGGAAATATATCAAGTTCTAAAAATCGCACTAGATGTAGGCGAAGCCACTCACGGTTCCTTTGACATTACCCTGCATGACTTGAAATGGATGTGGGGCCTAGGAAGCGGTCAAATTGGTCACGTACCTGATTCAAACAGTTTGGATTCCCTTCTGAAGGATAACCCTACCTTTCATTCAACTTGGGAGACGCCCAACTACAGGCCTCCTTTGACCCTACTTTCCGGCCATCGAGCTGTACTGTATCGCGAAAATACCCAAATTGATTTAGGCGCTATCGCCAAAGGCTTTATAGTGGATAAGTTGCATGCATTGCTCGATTCCCTTGGTTGCCCCAACCATATTCTGCAAGCCGGAGGAGAAATTCGGCTCGGTGGAAAAAAACAGTCCGGCACCTGGAGCATCGGCATACGACATCCCCGCGCAGCAGATTCCTTGAGCGGGCTGATTGCGAGCATCACCCCAAAAGCGATTTCCACATCCGGTGACTATGAACGGTTTTTCGAATCAGGGGGAATACGCTATCATCACATCTTTGATCCCCGAACAGGTAAACCCGCACCAAAATATTGTGGCGTCACTGTTGTTACGGATTCAAGTGTTTGGGCCGATGCCATGTCCACTTCGCTTTTTATCCTTGGTCCGGAAAAAGGCATGCCCGTCGCGCGACAATATCATACCGCCGCAGTTTGGTTTGTGGCACGGCCAACTGGATTGTGTGCCATCCCCATGCCGGAAATTTTGCCCATACTTAACCTACAGGGAATGTCTACCTGCAGCTCCCGATAAGGCCTGTATTGCAAACCCGCACATTTTTTCGCCCATTCGACGTTCTTGTTATCCTGTTAGTAATTGGTTCCGGCGCATGGGCCATGCTGACTTTTCGTTTTACTGAAGGCAGCCGAGCAGTCGTCTACATCGCAAATAAAAAATTCGCCTGGTACCCGTTGACAGGTGAAACAAGACGGATCGCCATCCCATCTCAAATAGGAATAGTGTGGCTAGAAATAGGATCGGGCACAGCACGCGTAGTGAGCTCACCCTGTCCCAATAAACTTTGTGTTAAAACCGGAGTGGTTCGCCACAGTCATGAAGAAATCGTTTGTCTTCCGGCCAAGCTACTGCTCACTCTGGAGGGCCCAGATGGACCCGGACCCATGAAAGCCGGAGCCGATGCCATCACCTATTAAGAAATTAAATCTCAACGCGGTGAAGCCACAGGCTTTTGCCTTGGCACTATTGATTGCCACCAGTCTGCAAATCATGGAAAACCTGGTACCGCGCATTCCACTGTTTCCCTGGATGCGAATTGGGCTTTCCTATGTCATCATTCTCCCTTTTCTCCTCGAGTACGGCGCAGCCCCAGCCTTTACACTTCTCCTGGCCCGTAACCTAATCGCTGTCCTTTATGGCGGCCAACCCTTTTCAACTTTCTTGATCGGTACAGGAGCCGGTGCCCTGGCACTGCTGGGCCTGGGGTCAATAATACGTTGGCTCACCCATCAGCGATTTCTGGGCGTTCTCGGTGCGAGTGTTCTTTTAGCCACAGCTTTTAATTTGACGCAATTGGCATTGGTTAAATGGCTACTCATTCGCCATGCAGGTTTCTATTTCATGATTGGACCCATGTTGGCATGGTCGCTTTTTTCTGGAGGGCTCGTGGCTGCGTTGGTCCATTATTCCGAAGCAGATTTAGCGCGCATGTTCACGATAAGTGATAGTGGACCCCAAACTAAACCCTTAAGTCCATCCACGATTTCAAAACGCCCTTTCAACAACTTGCACTTTGGCTTTGGCTTTGGCTTTGGCTTTGGTTTAGTAGCCCTGGCTGGATTACTACTTGGCAATTTATTTTGGATTCAAATTCCCGCACTGATTATTCTTATCTGGTTCTCACCCGATCGAGGCAAACGACTGGTAGCGGCGTGGCCTTTTTTCTTCTACATCGCCTATCTGCACCTATTCCATACACCTGGGAAGTTCTTTTTTAGAGATTGGGTAACCTATGAAGGACTGTCCCAATTCGGTGTCAACTCCTTGCGGCTCGCCAATACCATTTTACTCGGCAGGATGCTGTCTCAAAAGTTTCCCTGGAAGCTGGCCAAAAACTCCAAATCCCCTTACTTGCAGGGATTCCTCATGTCGCTGCCGTTGCTGACTAATATGTTTGAATCGAGTATTGAATTTGGTCGAGTGATTGGCAAGCAGTTTTTAAAGGGTCAACGAAAGGGATTGCTCACACCAGCCTTTGAGGCGTGGAAAACCAAAATGGAAGCTGGGACTAAGAATGCGCTTAAGAACGATGCATAGCCTTTAAAAAAAGTAGGCGACTTTGCTGGACCAATACCATTCACTGGGCTTGAAAAGTACGGCTTCCATGGCAGGTGGATTATTGTCTCCGTAGCCTTTGAAAATGCCGGGCCGGAAATGATCGCTGGCAGCCTGGATGCTTATTTTAACATGCTTTTGAAACACCTTCGACCCATATAATGACCATTTAAAATTATCTTCGGAATAGTTGGTGTCCAGCTTCCCGATAGGAAATGGTGTAGGTGCTCCGTAATGGTTATAACCGGATAAATCGTCTTTGAATTTTGCAGTATACCTCTCAAACTCAAAAGAGAGCCGATCCAAAACCTTGAAAGTTGGCAAATTAATACCAACCATAATTGGCATCCTATTTGAGTAATTTCCGTAAAGAGCCCTGTATGGTAAACCATTGTC
Organism: Fibrobacteria bacterium; assembly: GCA_043721115.1. Classification (GTDB taxonomy): domain Bacteria; phylum Fibrobacterota; class Fibrobacteria; order UBA11236; family UBA11236; genus Chersky-265. The sequence continues at coordinate 3,430 of JAYSRH010000167.1, forward strand.
CAATCCAAGGATGGCTACCTCCCCGTAGATTTTTAAATCCTCTGGGCCAAGTAATTCCAAATGCCCGAAAAGTGCCTTAAGGTCAAGGGAGGCCTTGGCCATGACTTTAGTCCCTTTAAAGGAAATCCGAGTTGTATCGTCCACTACTGGTAATGTATCGATATAAATATTATTGGTATCAGATGTTATCTTGTTATCGATTGGAATCATGTGATAAAAATTGACCCCAGCTCCAATTCGGAAGAACCTACCAAAAGTATAGCTCGTAACATATGCTGGAGAAATGTCCCAGTAGGGATAATATTCTGTTTCAAAGGCAAACAGAATATCGTTTTCAAAGCCACCTGTTTGGTGGTGAAATTGAAAACCTAAAGTATTGGCAACGGGCAGCACGTATTTCGTTTCAAAACCGGATAGCACATATCCTGGATAGACCGGCCCGCGCAATAAGTACAGGCCCAAATTTTGAGCATCAGGATTATAATCATAAGCGAATAGCCCGGCACGAACGGAAAATTTGGTTTCGCCTTCATCCAAAACTCTGTAGTTGAAATTAGCGTTGGAGACATAAGGTGACACATCGACAGGAGCATATCCCCCCTCTCCATAATTTGCGGACAAAGAATGCCCGGCAACAGCACCAATGCCAGCCTCGATTCTAAGTTTTTCGGAAGGATTAATTGTAAAAGAGAACTGGGCTCCTGAGGAAATGAGCGGCTTCCAATCTAACCGTTTCCCTTGCGTCGTATCACTGCTTTTTACAATTGAAGCATACTGCATCCAGCCTGCTGCATGAAATGTTTTGTTCGAAAAATCGACAGCATGGACTGACGTAGCGACCATTGCTATTGCACTTATCCCCTTGACGCCATTAATGCGAAGGATTTTCAAAAATGTGCAAAGACTCATGGCTGCCTTCCTGAAGTCCTAGAAAAAATAGGCAAGTTTAGTAGTCCAATACCAATCGTCAGGCGTTCTCATCGCCTCGATTCCTGCGTCCTGATCGTGGTTTCCG
>JAYSRH010000168.1:0-1791 GCA_043721115.1 Fibrobacteria bacterium
GGTTCACTGACGGGTCTGGCTGAATCCGCGATTAAGCTTTTCGAACAAATCAGCAAAGATGTCGAGCAAGGAGGAAAACCCATTCTTATCGATATGAAGAGTGCACTGTTCATTGACAGCATTGCCATTGGACTGGTCATCGGGGTGATGCTCAAGGCCAGTGGAATGAGTCAAAGCGTGCGTATGCTCAATGTGCCGGATCATGTCGCTTCGGTATTCGACACGATTAATCTCAAAAAAGCCTTTCCCAACGCCTACTGATTTGTGTGGGAAGTTAGCTTAACGGCAACCCATGCCCATCCCAGCAAAAAGCAAATACCACCCACGGGTGTGATTGCGCCTATTGCGCGCAGGCCGGATAGGCTGAGGGCGTAAAGGCTCCCGGAAAATAAAAGGATGCCGATGAGGAAAAACCAGGCACCCCACTGGATGTTGGTTGTAGAGACCTTTGCAAACAAGGCAAGCGCCAGGAGTGCAATCGCATGCAGCAGGTGGTACAGCACAGCGGTATTCCAAACATGTAACATTTCCGGTGATAGCCTGGCTTTTAAAGCATGTGCACCGAAAGCGCCAAGCGCCACGCCTAGAAATGACAAAATTGCGGCTGATCTTATCCAGTCCATAGGTTAATAAAGTAGTTTACCTGGTCTTTCCTTTCTAGGCGTCCCTAGGTAGGCTCGGCATTCCCTATTATATTTTCCACGCCCTCACCGATTTGACGGTGGGCCAAAAAACTAGAGGTCGTCCATGTCGGTCAATATTGAAAGCTCTCTCAACGAATCCCGAAAATTTTTCCCTCCGGACGCTTTTACCAAGAATGCGGCCATTTCCTCACAGGCCCAGTATGCGGCCATGTACAAAGAATCCATTGAAGAACCGGAAAAGTTTTGGGGTGGCATCGGCGAACAATTGCATTGGTTTAAAAAATGGGACCGGGTGCGCAACTGGGACAATAAACCCTTCGCCAAATGGTTCGAAGGGGGAAAAACCAATCTCTCCTACAATTGTCTGGACAGACATTTGCACACGTGGCGCCGAAACAAGGCCGCAATCCTCTGGGAAGGGGAGCCCGGCGGCGATCGCAAAATTTTAACATATCTGGAATTGCATCGGCAGGTCTGTAAATTTGCAAATGTGCTCAAGTCCCGAGGTATCCAGTCAGGGGATTCCATCGCACTCTACATGCCCATGATTCCGGAGTTGGCTATCGCCATGTTGGCCTGTGCCCGTATTGGAGCCGTACATTCCATTATCTTCGGAGGCTTTTCGGCACCGGCACTCGTTGATCGTATTCATGATGCGGCTACTAAGCTGGTCATCACAGCGGATGGAGGATTTAGACGCGGCGGTCTCGTCCAACTTAAGGAAGTGGTGGATGAAGCTTTGAAAAGTTGCCCAACTGTCCAAACCTGCATTACTGTCCGCCGGAGCAAGCAAGAAGTGGGCATGGTGGCAGGTCGGGATTTCTGGTGGGCAGATTTGATGCAAGGCGCGAGCGGCGAATGCCCAGCCGTGGAATTGGATGCCGAACATCCGTTGTACATACTTTATACCTCCGGCAGCACAGGTAAGCCAAAGGGCATCTTGCATACCACCGGTGGCTATATGGTGGGCGCATACCTCACCACCAAAACCATTTTTGATATCAAGGAAGAAGATACCTATTGGTGCACGGCTGATATCGGCTGGGTGACAGGACACAGTTATGTGGTTTACGGCCCGTTGCTCAATGGAGCAACCACACTCATGTATGAGGGCGCGCCGAATTTTCCCGCCAATGATCGCTTTTGG
>JAYSRH010000169.1:0-4438 GCA_043721115.1 Fibrobacteria bacterium
GTGGTGTTTCCAAAGGCGAAATAAGGGAGTAGGTTACCTCAAGACCTTGCGAATCTTCAATATCAGCAAAAAACCAGGATGAGGTGCTCGGTGAAAACAATCCATCTAATTTCAAGGCGAATCTCAGGAAATTTCCCGTATTTCGCACTATTTTCCGCACTGTCCCTTTGTCCTGTGGCTTTTGCGGTTCCCGCGCCAATCGCTGAGCTGAAACTGGATGAAGGTACCGGAACCACCACGACTGTGACGGGTACTACTGGATGCGTTGGAACCCTGACGGCAGCGCGACCAGTATGGACAACCAATGCACCCGTCAACGGAACCAACGCTCTAGATTTTTACAGCCCACCCAATTTTGGGTCATTTGCCGTGGACGTAAATAATGCCACCACTCTCAATGCTTTGAAAGGTCTCAAGTCCTTTACCATCACGGGCTGGATAAACCGGAGGGGTATTGTTGTTGGCCCTGGTGGCAACAGAATCGTGGCCTGGAACAATGGCAAGTTGGGCGGAGTTGAATTAGCGCTACAGGCCGATAAAAGCCTTAAACTTGGCGTCAATGAATTAAACGATGCCACTTTCACTCCGAATAGCTCCAGTGATAAAATCCCCGACGATATGCTCGCCAGCTACAACAACTGGCGCTTTTTTGCCGTGACCTACGATGGAACCCTAACGTCAAACAATGTGAATTTTTATTTCGGGACAAATTTTTCGCAAGCCAGTTTGGACGTGACCCGTACGTACAATAAAGGCACTACTTCTGCCAATATCGGACCGCAGCTCGCCATTGGCCATTTGACCACGGCCGTTGACCCGGATATTACACCCGCCACATCGATGCGGGATTCGCACCAAAGCTGTATTTTCAGAGGCCTTATCGATCAGATTCGCGTGTATGGTTCGCAAACCGGAAATTCCGGGGTGCTATCCCTTGCGGACATCATCACGATTCAAAATATCAATAGCACTACCAGCAATTCCGGGATTTTATATGAGCAATGGGACAACATTTCCGGGTCTCTGGTGACCGCATTGACTTCAAGCCCGAATTTCCCTGCCAATCCCTCCGCCACCCTCATCCTGCCGACCTTTGATGCCTTCCTAAATCGCGCGGATAATTTTGGTGTGCGTATGAGTGGATGGGTTCAGGCACCGGCAACCGGTAATTACCTCTTTTGGATTGCCGCTGACGATAATGCAGAACTTCGAATTTCCGCTGATGCCAATCCGATGAACAAACGGCTCATTGCACAAATAACCGGAGATGGCATGGCATGGACCGCACCGTACGAGTGGGCTAAATCGGGACTTCCTGCGCCTTCCAAGCAACAAAGCGATCCTGTTGCGCTCGTTGCCGGGCAGTACTACTACATCGAAGCGTTGATGAAGGAGAATAGTGGGGGGGATCATCTTTCCGTGGGCTGGCAATTGCCAAATGGAACCCAAGAGCGACCCATTCCCGTTGGTAGGCTATTCACATCTCCCCCAGACGCCGCTGGATTTTTGCCTTCTACGCTCAATTTGTATGAACCGGGAACTTCAAAAAAGAAAGTTACGCTGGGATGGAATAAGGCACCCGGCAACGACAACTTCTCCATCAACGTGGACGGGGTCAATAATTTGCAGATTCACAATAATGAAGTGACGGTGCCACGGCTATTTTACGGTTCGACCACGGATGAAAACAAGCTTGGATTCTTTGAGCAGTATTCACCGCGCAGGCTGGTGCTAGGCAGGCCTCAGGGTGGGAGTCATAGTTTAAATGCCCTCTCGATTTATAATGAGTATCCCAATAGCAGCCCCTATGCGGTTTTCAACGAAAAGTTTCAGGTTGAGGGGCCCAATTTCAATGATGGAAATGGCACCAGTTGGGGCGGGACCGCGAATATGAGCAACTTCTATGGCCTGATTCAGTTTCGAAACAGAGCCAGCCCTGCGGCCCAGTATGTCGAAACCTCCCAATTGACTGCTAACGAGTTGTACTTGTATCAAGATGCAACTGTTGGCGGCGTAACCGTTAACAGTTCCTCCACGCTCAGCAGTACCAGCTTAGAGACGGATACGGTAAAGGCCCGGTATGTGGTCACAACTCCCAAGTGGAAAGTGGTTCCCGATTATGTGTTTGAGAAGGGCTACAAATTAAGGACGTTGCCAGAAATAGAACGGATGGTTCGGCAGAAGAAACATTTGCCCAATATGCCCAGCGCAAAGGAGATTGGAGAGAAGGGAATGGATTTGACCGAGATGAATTTGAAGTTGCTGAAAACTGTGGAAGAGCTGACCCTGCATGTGATTGACCTCAATAAGCAGGTGCAGGCGCTGAAAGAGAATAAAATCCAAGGCAAAATTTCCAAAGAAAGGAATTGAGATGAAGAAAACAACGGGAAAAGACCGGAAGATTTTCGTGGTATCGCTGCTGTTACTATGCACGGGTTCGGTTTTGGCCGATGGGGTGCCGGCAGTGGTTGCCTCGACTGAAGAGGCAGTCGCCGAAAAGGCGGTGGAAAAAGCCGTGCAGGTGATTGAAAAGGAAGAACGGAAGTTGGATGAAAGCTATCGGGATAAGTTATTGGAAAGTTTTAAAGAGCAAATGAAAGCGAATAATGACCCCAAGGGGGATTCGGCGATTGGGCCTGGTGGCGAGAAGTGATGGGTGGGAGTAGGCAATGTTCAATTTTATTTGCTGAATGAGAAGGTAAAAATGAATAATTCGAAATTCTGGGTCAAGACAGTGGTTCAATTTTTGTGCCTATGTTGTCTGCCAGTCCATAGCGAACCAGCCGCCGAGCAGTCAAAACCACAGGGTACCGGAAGCGGCTCCGCAAGCAGTGAACTAGAGCAAGTAAATACGGGTGCCTGGGTCAATGAATTCACTGGACAACCGGCCTTTACCGTACCCCTAGCATCCATTTCCAATCAAGGCGGTATTTCATACAGCTTAGCATTACAATATTTTGGCGGCGGCTTGGAACATCGAAGTAAAAGTCAGACAAAGTACAATCCTACTTCCTGGGTCAGCGAGGGGTTTGCCATGGCTGCGCCAAGTATCTCCTCCAATCCAAAGGGCACGGTTAGTCTCAGGGATGACGAATATTTTCTTTCACTGGATGGATTATCACCGGTAGTACTTGTACAGGAAACGCCGATAAATTCGGATATTTTTTACCCAAAAAACAATCCATACATCAAGGTGCAGCGCATCGTAGCTAATGCGAACATGGCAATTTCTGATCCCAAAGATATATCTAGCCCTCTTCCGCCAACTGCAACCCCTGCGGTATTGGCTAAGCATATTGTGGGTTGGATTGTAACATTGCCAAATGGGGTAAAATACAATTTTGGATCCGGAACTGTGGGATGCGATGAAAACAATAAATTCGCCTATTGTGTGCCGACAACCGGAAACAATTTAGGCTATGAGCCTTTTTACAATTTTGCCTTAGATCCCACATCGTCTACAACCTTTACATCGTCTACAATACCAGTGGAGTGGTTTCTTCGAGAAATCCGTTCTACCGACAGTCAGTTTTCAATTTTTTTCGAGTACGAAAAAGTTTGGTCTCCTGTTTCGGGAATAAATTACAATACGAGCTCACCGACCTCACCTGTGTTTAAAGCTGATCGGGCTATTTATCTAAAAAAAATCTATTCCGTAAATGGCAATACACCAACCTCAGCTAGGCTTTCGACACTTGTTTTGGATCGTACGCCACGGATTCCCATAGATTACTTTGATAATTCACAAGGTGCCCCATTGGCTCGATTGGAAAAAGAACGACTTACTTCGGTCACTGTCTACTCAAAGGATAAAACCGTACCGGAATCCAGTGTGGAGCTGAGCTATTCGAGTTTGGCTGACAATTTGCCACTTCGCATCGTAACACACTTGGCGAATGTCATCGAGAAGCGTGGAGGACTAGAACGGCGGCTTTATTCTTTCACATATGAAAACATCGCCCCATGGCGCCTTAAAACAGTGAAGGCACCCAATAGCGCTGAATGGACATATGCCTATGAACCTCCCGCCAGTACATTTTCCCTGCAGCCCCAACTTTTAAATCTAAGAAGCCTCCTCATCGACGGCGCAAGCCGAGACTTATTGGATTCCTTTGGCAATCCAAAGGTGTTTTTGCACCAAGAAATTGGAAACCGATTTTATTTGGGAATAGAGGATGAAGTCGATTGTACGGGTTCAGCCAGCGGTCCGAGCGGGCTGCGTAGGGTAGTAGAATTCGAGAATAATGGTACCCATTGGACCGTGAACCGTGTGTTCAATTTTAGTGCTGTGAATTGTCCGGATAAAAACTTAGTTGTACTGTCCTCGGATGGAAGCTACATGGCATGGTCGGCGTTAGGCAAGGTCAATATTTACAACTTGAAGCCTAAGCTTGGATCGTCGTCTCTAATTCAATTAGGACAAAGTTTACCCACAGGG
>JAYSRH010000170.1:0-12138 GCA_043721115.1 Fibrobacteria bacterium
GTCGATTTTTTTCCCAGTATGGAATAGATGCCCCAACCGATTCCCGAAAGAAACATGCAGAAGGCTCCAAGCAGATTTGGGGCTTTGACGCCTGGCAGCAACAAATAAATTAGTCCGCCCACCGCTAGCGCCAGTCCAGCCATTTCATTTTTATTTGGGCCCAAACCCACCTTCATACTCCATCCAATCATGGTCGCTTGCACGGAACCAAATAGAATCAGGGCTCCAGTAGAGGCGGGCAATTTCAAATAGGCGATGGAAAAGAATAACGCATATGCCAGCAAGGATCCGGCTGCTTTTACATTTCCCGTGAAACCGAACTTCCATTTTCCTAGCCAGAATGCGATCAGATTCAGTACGACCGCGCCGCTTACTAGCCTGATCAAGGTGAAGGAGTACGCGTCGATGGACTTGCTGACTAACGCCAACCTGCAGAGAATCGAATTCGAAGCGAAAAAAATCAATGTGAGGGCAATCAAAACAACCGTTTTTAGCGTTAGGGAAGGATTGGCCATGGTTAGCGAAGGATTGGGTTTATTGTCCAGCATTCAACCAAAATAAGATTTGAGGGTGTTTTGGTCAGGTTCTTTTACTTTAACCCCTGTAAGGGATATTGACATTTATTCCCCTACAGGGTATAATTATGGGATATACCCCGGAAGGGATAATTATGGAATATGCGGTTTTTACTCCAAAGCAATTGGCCCAGGCCCTGAAAGGCTGGCGCAAAAACCGAATGCTGACCCAGGCGGATGCCGCCGGTCAAGTAGGCTTAAGGCCCAAGACCATTTCAGCCCTCGAATCGAAACCGGAAACGAGTACGCTAAGCAGTTTTTTCAAACTGCTTTCGGCATTGGATTTAGAATTGGTCCTTCGCGACAAATCCAAAGGAGCTGCCGGTAAAAGCCATTCTGGAGAGTGGTGACATATGGGCCGGCCGACCACAACCAAGCAGCTCAATGTTTGGATGAATGGGGAACTGTGTGGTAACTGGACTGTTACCCATAACAAAGAACACGTTTTCACTTACGACGCGGCTTGGCTTATGTCTCAATTTGCCAGACCCATATCCATTTCCATGCCGCTTCGAACGCCCCGCGCACCTTATCGCGGTCCTGCGGTCGAAGCTTTTTTCGACAACTTACTTCCAGACAATATTGAAATCCGCAAACGTCTACAGTCCCGTTTCGGAACTGGAAGTTTGCAGGCTTTCGACCTTCTGACGGAAGTCGGCCGCGATTGCATTGGCGCTTTGCAAATTGTTCCGGAAGGAAAAGGTCCTGGAAAAGTGAAGGCCATCCAGTCCCAGCAATTCAGCAACTCGGAGCTCGCCGACAGCTTGCGTGGTGTTTCGTCTCCACTGGTGCTAGGCCAACTGGACCCGGATGAATTCCGGATCTCCCTGGCCGGGGCCCAAGAGAAAACAGCCTTCCTAAAACATAAGGGCAAATGGCATCGGCCAACCGGGGCAACGCCGTCGAGCCATATTTTCAAGCTCCCTATGAGCGACCGCATTGGCAGAGCGCAAATTGATTTGTCCGCGTCCGTGGAAAATGAATGGCTGTGCCGGCAGATTGTGGCCGCCTTTGACATCCCAATCGCTACCTGTGAAATGGCGCTCTTTGAAGATCAACGCGTATTTATTGTAGAACGATTTGATCGAGAATGGTCCAAGGACAAATCGTGGTTGATACGGCTTCCGCAAGAAGATTTGTGCCAAGCCTTGGCTATACCGCTGGGAGTGAAATACGAATCCGAAGGCGCTCCCGGTATTTTGGAAATTCAAAATTTTTTGCTAGGCTCCTGGCGATCCCAATCGGACCGGCGCACCTTTCTCAAGGCGCAGGTTTTGTTCTGGATGCTCGCCGCAGTAGATGGCCATGCCCGTAACTTCAGCGTCTTTATCGGCCGAGGCGGACGGTTCAGTTTGACACCGCTCTATGACGTACTATCCGCATATCCGATTCTTGGGCATGGCAAAAACAAATTGGCTCCCGAAAAAGCGAAAATGGCGATGGCGGTTAAAGGTCGAAGCAAGCATTACCTATGGGAACGGATGACACACAAGCATTGGCTGGAAACGGCGAAAGCCTGCGGACTCGAAAACGAAATCGGGGGAATATTTTCGGAGCTTTTTGAGAATGCGGATAAAGTGGCGGATACTGTAGGGGCGAATCTACCGGCCGGATTTCCGTCTTCGGTGGCTGAACCTATTTTAAAGGGCTTGAAAAAAGCGGGTCGGGCCGGATAATATATTGGAATGGGTTCCAATTATATGTATGATTTATTGGAATAGATTCCAAAAAAGGTCGAGGCAGGATGGAAATCCGCGATACCTACTATCGGTTGCTGAATCAGCCCTCACCGGCTTACCCGCGTTATTTGGGGGATCGAATCGATTTCTCACGGCGGTTGACGGGTTTAATCGGTCCTCGTGGAACTGGAAAAACCACTTTGATGTTGCAATGGATACGGGATAAAGAAAATCCCGAGCATTGTATGTACGCCTCGCTTGACCATATATTTTTTTCAACACATCGCCTACTCGATTTCGTTCGTGAATGTTTCGAGATCGAAGGTAGAACGCTGTTCATGCTTGATGAAGCGCATAAATATACCGGATGGAATCAAGAAATCAAAAACGTTTACGACTCCTTCCCCCAGGTGCGGATCGTATTCTCAGAAAGCTCAAGCTTGGATCTGGTGAAAGGACATTATGATCTCTCTCGTCGCGGAGTAATTTTTCGTCTCAATGGCCTCTCCTTTAGGGAATATATCCTGTTCACTACCGGCAAGATTTTTCCGGCACTGGGACTTGGAGATCTACTGGAACGCGGCGGAAAGATATCCCAGGAATTTTCTGCTTTACCCCGCATGAACGGGCTATTTCAGGAATTCCTGAAATGGGGTTACTATCCATTTTACTTTGAGGAACCGAAAATCTATTACCAACGCATTCTTAACACCATTGAAAAAACCATTTACGAAGACATCGCGCATTTTTTTTCCCTTAGCACTTCCAAACTTCCGCTGTTCAAAAAGCTACTGGTCTATTTGGCCTCCGTCCCTCCCGGCGAAATCAGCGTGAATACACTTGCACGCGATTTAGGCGTGGATCACAAAACCGTGCAAAGCTATTTGCAAATGCTGGAAGACACTTCCCTTATCCACAGCCTTAAATTGGGTCACACCGGTAAGGCCGCGCTCCGATCTCCGGACAAGGTGCTGCTGGAAAACGCAAACCTGTACCATGCCATTGCCGTGGAATCGGGTTTTGATGCCAATCCAGGAAGCTTGCGCGAAACCTTTTTTGTCAACGCCCTGCGCGGAGCCGGTATTCCCGTCCAATACAGCAAGGAGGGAGATTATCGAGCTGCCGGAAAGGTATTTGAAATTGGAGGCCGGAACAAAACCCGTAAGCAGCTCAAGGGCCTACGCAATGGTTTCTTGGTGAAGGATGGACCACTTACCGGAGCGCCGGGCGAAATTCCACTTTATCTTTTCGGCTTCCTGTGGTGACAGCGAAGTGTGCGCCCAATTAAACCAGGTACGCCAAGAACTCCTGGGCTGACGCGATTAGCAAATCCTTCTCACCTATTTTGACCCACTTCCATCGGCCAGGTTCCGCGACAAGCTGTACGGCCATGATATTGCCCAAAACTGGTAAAAACTTTTTCCAATTGGGAGAGGGCGCGCCGTCCGACCACTTCGTTTCCACCGCCATCCAGGGCTTTCCATCCTTGGCCACGAGAAAATCGATTTCCTGTTTTTCCTTATTCCGGATAAAGTGCAACGAAAACTCGCCCTCTCCGGCATCGGTCCAAAAATGACAAGCCTTTAAAAGATGCGAGCCCACAAGATTCTCATAGCGCGCCGACTTTTCCGTGACTTCGCTGAAATCCCAAAGATAGGCCTTGCCTTCTTTTTTTAGCGAGCGGGACACGGCGCCTTGATACGGTTTGATTTCATAGAGGTAAAACAATTCTTGCAGGAACAGGACCCAACGTTTAACGGTCTCGTGATTCACATCCAGATGTTCTCGAAGCCCGGCAATGCTGAATAGCGACCCGACTTTTTCAGGCAACAAAGCTGCCAGCATTTCGATGCGGCTGAGTTCTGGAATACGGGTCAAATCCCGTAGGTCTTCGCGAATCACCTTTTCCACTCGGCCGCGACGCCATAGCCGGGCTTTCTTCTCATCCTGAGCAAATAGCGGTTCCGGAAATCCACCAAACTTCATCAGGTTCGCAAAGGCTTCCAACCATTCTTTCTTTGGATTCAAGGCCCGCGTGCGCAACGCATCAAAGAGTGAATCAGGTAAGGATTCCTTATTCAAAACCATTTCACGTAAGGTAAAGGGATGCAATCGGAAATGGAAATATCGTCCAAGCAAACTGTCGCTGCCTTTTTTGTATACATTCAAGCGCGCACTTCCCGTGACCAGAATATCCACCGGGCTTTCCAAAGTATCGAAAATACCTTTGATATTTCGCTTCCACATTTTTGCTTTGTGGATTTCATCCAGCACTAGGAGGGGCGTTTCTCCACGCTTCGCTGCCGGTACAATGAACTTTGGATCCTTCGCCCAAGCCCTTCGAAATTCCGTTTCATCCCAGTTGAAATACCCGCCCGCTCCCCGCGATTTTAAGAGCATTTTCGAAAAAGTGGTTTTGCCGGCCTGCCTTGGACCGGATACAAAAGCCATTTTTTGGCTTGAAAAGGCCATATTATTGACGATTTCCGAAAGGTATCGAGCCTGCATATGACCAAATTACGATCTGATCGTAATTTGGTCAAGACCTGACCAAATTACGATCTGGTGTGGGAATGGTCGTAATTTTCCGGGAACAGGGTGCGCTCGACGCATTCGATGAGGATGTGCAGGGCGGTCATGTGGATTTCTTGGATGCGCTCGGTGGTCTTGGATTCGACGATGATTTCAAGAGTGCCGGTGCCTTTAAGTTGGCCGCCGGTTTTGCCCAGCAGGAGCAGGGTCTCCATGCCTAAGCTCTTGGCGGTTTCGACGGCACGGATGACATTCTGCGAGTTACCGCTAGTGCTGATAGCCAAGAGCAGGTCGCCGGGTTTTCCATAGGCTTCGACTCCGCGGGCGAAAACTTCGTCCCAACCATAGTCGTTGGCAACGCAAGTTAAGTGAGAGGATTCGGTGAGGGCGATGACGGGCAGGGCTTTCCGGTGATTGCGGAAGCGTCCGGTGAATTCTTCTGCGAAGTGGATGGCGTCGCAAGCGGAGCCACCGTTGCCGCAGGCTAGGACTTTGTTGCCGGATTTAAAGCAGGAGGCTAGGGCCGCGGTCATTGCGGAGAGAGCGGCGAGGTTGGCGGAGCTGGATTGGAAGCGATCGAGGGCGGTGCGGGCCTCGGTTAGGGAGTGGAGGAGGGCGTTGGGAATGGTTACTGGGTTCATGGGTCCGCCTAAGTTGGGGTTGGGAATGGCTCTATTTCTTGGGTGCCATTCTCAATGCCACCCAATGAAGCTCCGGCAGGTTACACAGATCGTTTTTTAATCGGTTTCGTTTCCGATAGTAGGGAATCAGCAGGGATGTGCATTTTTTTGTGCAGGACCCGCATCATTCGGATCGAGAGATTTCTTTTCCGATTCAATATTTCGGTCGACCGATTTCTTCCACCCAAAAACTGCGCCAAATCAGACTTTTTCATTCCAGATTGTTCCATCCTGAACTTAATGGCGTCAATAGGATCGGGAGGGAGGACTTTGAATTTTTCGCTTTCATAATTTTCAACTAATATCGCGAGGATGGAAAGCTCATCGCCTTTCTTAGTATTGTTCTCTGCATCCCAGAGCGCGTCAATCCGAGTTAAAGCGGCCTGATAATCAGTCTCTGTCTTAATGGGTTTGATATTCATTATTAAACGCTCCTTGCATCTATGGCGTCATATTCTTGGTGGGTCCCAACAAATCGGACATAAACGATTTTGAATTCATATTTGATGGCCACAATTAACCTGTACTTATTCCCTTTGATATTGAACACAACCCGGTTTTTACCCACTACGCTTGCGGAATGAAATTTTGCCTTGATAGCGTTTGAATTTGCCCACTCCGTCTCTTTAGCTTCCGTAAACCAAGCGAGCAAGGTTTGTTCAGCATCCGCATAGCCCGGCTTTTCCCAAAACTCTTTTAAAGTTCGCACTGAAATGACTCTCACGCTCTATAAAGATAGCATGTTCCCATTTTGGGAACAAGGGTTTACTGGATGGCGGCAGGCTTTCGATTCTTGTTTATGGCTATACCGCTACTGCCGGTTATGTCGATGGGCAAAGCCAAGAGTGCGATAAGGCGTGGAGTTAGATAAACCCTTCCACGGGCTTCTTATCGCCTATCAAAGCACCCAGCCCACTTTGCGAGAGGGGGAGGCCGTTTGCTTCACTTCAAAAAAATGCGGGCGGACTTGGGTTTGTCTCAGTCGGAGATGGCTGCGGCCCTCCATGTGTCTACGAAGACAATTCAAGGAAAGGAATTCGCGATCAATCTCTCGGCATCTGCCACTTCTTGGTCGGTCATCCAACCGAAATGAGCTTCCCGTTTTGCCTTGGAGATGCGGCCGGAATTCTGCTCTGCACAGCGGATAAACAGGTTTAGACTTTGCCCGGGCCAGTCCAGCAATTCATTTAGGGCAATTCGGGACTTTTCATACCCGATCAGAAAATCTATTTCCTTTTGCAGGTCCTCTTTTACAGTGCGCTCAAGGGCCTGGTACAGGAACTCAGCTTGAACCGTGCAGTCGAAATATCTGAAGTAAAGGGCGTCATTACCGGTTGCAGGTAGATGGGGCATATCCGAATCGAATTGTGTGATTTGTAGCAGGGGTTGCGAGAACGCTTCCAGTACCCGAATGTATTCACTAAGATTGGCCAGTATCACAGCTGAAACAGGTAGCACGATACCAGAAGGAGTAAATCCGGTTTTAGCGAGCATGTCATGGATCAAATAACGGTGTATGCGTCCATTTCCATCCATGAAAGGGTGAATGAATACAAATCCGAAGGAAACGGTGGCTGCGAACACGACGGGATCCATGCCATTGTCTTTATTATCTTTATTATCTTGAGCGATTCCAAAATTTAGCCTGTCATACTTTTCAGAAAAATTGAGTAGGCCTACCATTAACATTGGTACATCTTCGGGGCGTGGTGGTACAAAATCCATTTTACTGCGATACCCAGGGTTTCTGCCAAGCCAATTCTGCCGAATACGCCAACCGGCTTCCTGCAGCCGCGGATCCACAACAGCATTTTGCAACTCGATCAATCTGCTCATGGTCAATGGACTGTGGATATCGGTATTCTGCAAAAGGTTCGCAAATCTTTGCGCGCGATCTGCTGTGGGCTTTTCCCGCTCGACTTCAAAAGAAGATTGCGTTTCTTTCAGGTAAAGAAAGTTGGCTGCTCTACTAAGCAAATCCGAATCGTAACGGTTGATAGTCTGCTGGATTTTTTGTTTGATATCCTCTTTAATTTTCTTGGCCAGAAATGGCGTTCGCCGCACGAGAGGACAAAAGTCCCGATTTCCAGGCAGATTATCGGTAACTCGAAATTTTGTGCTTTGGCTACCGTTTTCCATACCGAATTGGAGTCGGGTATCCAGGGCATCAACATAGCGTGACTTGGACGATACCTTTGCATTTAACGATTTTCGCGTCAACCATTCAAAAAGAAAACCTGCCCGTCGTGCATACTTGGATTCCGGATTCTCAATCAGCCATGTCTGTATTTCATCGCCACCTGCTCGCTGGAAAAGCAGTGCCAAGATTTCAAGATTTACACCTTCATACTTTAGCGCGAACTGAAGGTGGCCGGACAACGTGTTCTTGGAGGCATACGCCGGTTCAAAAAGGAGGATTTCTTTGTTACGCTGAGTTGTTGTGCTTCGCCCTTTTATCGACGAATCGATACGCGCGCACCTTGTTAATGGCCGTGCCGGTAGCGAATACGCGTCAATTAAGAGTTGATAGCCAAGATTGCCATAGTCCATGCTGTTCCTAGAATTGGCCGCTATTGGAGATTTTAAGCCGCAATATCTAATCTACTGTAATTATACCTGCATTTGCGGGTCATATTCTCAATTTACTTAAAAATGCGGCTATTTTTCGAGAATGCGGTGATTTTTGGGGGTGGATTCGAGTGCGGTTTGGCCTGAGCTGGGGGGCGTGAATGAAGGCGTTGGGGAGGGTGTTTAGCCTTTAATCGCCTTTAAAAAAAGTTCGGGCTGCAAAAGGTCCTTATCGGATCGTTTTTCTAGAAAGGGATCCACATCCTTCACCAATTTTTTCCAGTCTTCCGACATTGATTTCGTTTCTAAAAGATTTTTCCAATTCACGGCTTGCATTGCCGTTTTGGGGTCTGGCAGTCCTTGGTTCAAAGAGGATTGTAGGAAATTAAGATCGGGTTCAACCGGCAGCATTTGGGTTCGATACCAAAGCAAGTCATACCAATCGCGCCCCTTGGGATATTTACGAGTTAGCATGGCTCGAATTTTTCCGGCCATAAGACAAGGCAGATTATGGTGGCGGATACCCATCAGAAAAAACTTGTTTATAATCCGCGTTTCCAAAGTTGCACCTGGTGGCGGTTCTGTATCAATTTCAATTTTGATAGATAGCTTTTGTGCAGGGAGCGCAGCGAGTCGAGCCTCCTTCAGGAGCCCGCCCACTCTGACCCATGCCGATTGCACGACCTTATCCCCTTTGATGGAAACGATTGCGTCAAATCCCGCAAATTGCAGGTCCCGTTCCAACTTTCCCATCCATTTTTCCAATTCGAATCCACTTGGGTTTTCCAGAGAAAAATCCAGGTCCTCAGAAAATCTGGCCAGCCCAAAAAGAAATCGGAGGGCTGTCCCACCCACAAAGGACAAGCTTCCAAAGGCGCCACTTTCATGCAAGGATCGGAGTGCAAATGCTTGCAGATATTCCCGGAGCAAATTCAGCTTGCGGCCTGGATCCGATTCTCCAGCTATAATAGCCAAGGCTTCTTGTTTCATCCTAGTCTCCTTTTTTCTCAAGCATGGCATTCCATACCGTTACGGCTTTTCGCACCCGAGGTGGATATCCAAGCGAATACTTCAAAAGTTTTTTGCCTGCCACAAGTCCAACTTCCTGAAATCGCATTTCTTCCATACGGGCCGCATGCCACTCCCCTGGGTTAAGGTGCCAGCAATCCAAGAGCGCTTTTTCCGGCTCAGCGATCCAAACGGAAAACCCATCAATTTCGCGTTTAGAAAAATTCCTGAATAGGTCCCGCCTGATGCTCGAATAGGCGAACTCACCAAGTGGATTGATAAACTTGCGTGTTACTCTTGTGGTGACGCTCATGAAGAGAACTACGCGCTCGGGAATCAGTCCGTAATATGCCAAGGCCCAGAGTCCACTGAGGTAGGAGGGGCGATAGAGTTCGTTAGCAACGTGAAGGGGTGAAAGGGGCAGCTTTTGATAGGTTGGAGAAAGGGCATACATGCCGCGTCGCAGAGAAATGATTTGGTCGGTGGCAATCCAGCGCCGCATTTGTTGGACAACCTGTGGTTTCGGCTGCGCCATGATCTGTTCCGCAATCGGCAGGCTAAATAAGGGAAACGCGACTATTTGGCGGTAGAATTCATTCCATTTCATTTACAATAATATACATATATGACGTTTAATGTAAATAATATTTCAGTAATTTAAGCATCAATCCACCCTTAGAAGCCCAATCCTTGACTATACTCCATAACTGGCGTACATTTATGGAGTATGTTCCAAAGAATACTATCTCTTCCTGAAAATCAAAGCTTCTTCCTTTTTGGCCCACGAGGAACGGGTAAATCCACTTTGCTCCGCCAGCATTTCGGAGAACCATTAGCCGCGCAAGGATCAGAAACCGCGCTGTATATCGATCTCTTGGATCCGGAACAGGAGGACGCCTTTCTTCGTAATCCGAAGGAACTTGAAAGGCGACTCGATGCCCTTCCGTCCAGCGTCAGATGGATTATTCTAGATGAAGTTCAGAAGGCCCCGCGCTTGTTGGATTCCGTGCATCGGGCCATAGAAACCCGATCGCTTTGTTTCGCGCTGACGGGCTCGAGTGCCCGAAAACTTAAACGAGGAGGGGCGAATCTTCTCGCAGGGAGGGCCTTCGTCTATCCTCTTTATTCCTTAACCCACTTGGAAATTGGAAGTGCTTTTGATTTGGATGAGGCCTTACATTTCGGTACCCTGCCAAAGATTGTCGGCATGAAAACACGCGAGGAAAAATCCGAATTCCTACGTGCCTATGCGCATACCTATATCAAGGAAGAAATCGTGGCCGAGCAACTGGTCCGAAAGCTCCAGCCGTTTCGGGACTTTCTTGAAATCGCCGCACAATGCAATGGCCAGATCCTCAATTTCACCCGAGTCGCAAAAGAGGTGGGTGCGGATGTAAAAACCATCCAAAGCTATTTCGAAATACTGGAAGATACCCTTGTTGGGTTCCTGTTGGCTCCTTTCCACGAATCCATCCGCAAGCGACAAAGGCAAAGCCCGAAGTTTTATTTTTTCGATACAGGCGTAAAGAGAGCGCTGGACCGTACCTTGACCCAAAGCTTTGGTCCAGGCACGTATGCTTATGGAAATGCTTTTGAGCACTTCATCATACTGGAAATCCATCGTCTCAGCACCTACGAGCGGAAGGATTGGCGGCTTTCCTACCTGCGCACCAAGGATGATGCGGAAATCGATCTTGTCATCGAACGTCCGGGCATGCCCCGAGCGCTGGTGGAAATCAAATCCAAGGACCGGATCACGGAAGCGGACACCGTCCACCTGAACCGATTGGCACCGGATATCCAAGAGAGCGAGGCGTACTGTTTAAGCCGCGATCCAGTTAAGAAGCGGATTGGTTCGACGCTTTGCCTGCCTTGGCAGGAGGGGTTGCGGGACTTGGGGTTGGGGCTGAGAGAGGTGTATTGAGCCGCCATTGCCTCAGGCTAGAACTTTGTGACCAGCATTGAAGCAGTTAGCGGAATCTGCCCGGATCACTTTTTGTCGCTGGTCAATGCAATTTAAGCCCCAAAACGGTGGTGAGACGCCACCCCGCACCCGCTCCCATTAATGATCGGGATGACGTATTGCCGTGGATGTTGCGCGGTGGTTTTCCTTCAGCCGCCCTTGAAAACGCAGGAGGAATATGGTTTGAATCCTATCAGCCTTTATCCCAAAGTGGAACGATTGCATGGCCTCGTCATCAACATTCCATTGGGGTGGATTTTAGGGAGGTAATTTACGGTTTAGATAAACCTGTCTACGGAGACATGAAAAATATTAGCGAGTTTTTTAGCCACGGGCTTACTGATTGCCCGGTAATTGCTTTCCCAATCCGAGACCCTGGAGGGTCCCACGGGTTTCTTGTCTCCAACCAAAGCACCCAACTCACTTTGAGAGAGGCCGTTTGCTTCTCGGAGATGTTTGAGGCATTTTCCGGGTGTTAATCGGGCCGCAATATTTTTATGGAAATCCGTCTTGATGTACTCAATACTGGAATCCGGATCGATAGGGATTTCCAGCTTGGCGCCCAAACCCTCACCGGTTTGAATCCACCGACCATAACGGGATAGAAAATCAGCGGTTATGCTCTTTGGGGTCCCCTTCTTGAAACGAAACCCTCCAAGACCTTTATACCCCCTGCCACTACGGGCGGTTGGTTGGATATTTTCCTGGCGGGTGCGTCCCAACCTAGTAGACCTCGATGATGATGCTTTCTTTGTAGTACTCCCAACAGGCAACATATTGATTTCCTTCACTAATGTGGCAGTGAAATAGCTTCTGGTTTTTTTCCCTTTGAGGGGTTTGTAATTTTTCCACTTATACGGGCCCGTCGGTCCGACTATGCGTAGCACATCTACCAAAAGGCCTAGCCTTTCTTTCACCTTTTCCGGTAATAGTTCAACGTTCTTTAAGGCAGAACGCTTAATGGTAACATTATACTCCACTGGCATTTGATATACTCCATTATGGAGAATAGAACAAGTACGAAATACCTTAGAACTTTCTCGTAAGGAAGGCTTTCGAACTGCGCGAGTTCACTACCAAACTCCAAAGCCGCCCGGATGTCGTTCTCGCTGAGGCTGGGATAGTTTTTCAGG
>JAYSRH010000171.1:0-4413 GCA_043721115.1 Fibrobacteria bacterium
GGCTTTCCCTATCCCAGTCTTGCTGATCGTCTTGAGGATAACGATGTGTTACTTCTTCGACGACGACTTCCCGCGGATGATTTTCCCAAGTCTTGCCTACCGTAACCTGCCCATTGGGAAAGCCCAGGGTGATTTCGGCGGAGCCATAGGATGTTTCATTGTGGTCGGCCCTCGTTTCTCCGGGCAGCATCAGTAGCAGGCCAATACCTGCAAGCACGCCCAGGGGCTTAGAGTTTAGCGGTCTATTGTAAACGGACATTGTTGACCTCCTTGGTTTGGTTGAATGCCCACAACCTGTTAAATCAAGAATCGGGCCAATTGCATTTCGTGGAAATCAGGTAAAATCACGTGGAATCACGTTGGAAAGGGATTGCATCGTGTCCAGCTACTTTACAGTGCTGTCCACGAAAGACTGTGGAGGGCGGCTCAATCCTATATGGACTGAAATTAATTTCGCAAAGGTTTTGGACGATCCAACAGCAAGAAAAGATTGGCTGCCAGCACCAGCCCACCGCCAATGGCAAGCCGCAAGGAAAAAGATTCGTTGGTGTAAAGGCTTCCGGCGCGGCCCAATAGATTGGGAAGAAACAGAGCTCCAATTGCAGTTGTTATCGGCTCAAAGCAGTAGATGAAACCGGCGGTTACGGGACCTACTTTGGATTGGAAACGATTCATAATCAGAAATGGCAATGCGGTTCCGAATACAGTTAGGAGGGCAGTCAAAATTCCGGACCGGATTGAGGAATGGAGGATGGCGAGTAGTGGTAAGCTTCCCGGCAGGAAGGCCAAGGTTAAGCAACAAAAAATAGAAACCGTGGCAAATAGTACAAAAGTCAATTGAGAGGGCTGATAGGTTCCCGGCAACAGGCGATCCACCCATAGAATTTGGCATGCGAAAAGAATGGCGGCCAGTAAACTTTCCCATTCGCCTCGGCCTAAAGAAAACGATTGCAGATGGAGACCGCTCAAAACCGCCATCCCCACCAGGACCATAAGGCAACAAAGCGCTAGAATTGGGGTCATCTTTCTACGTCCGGAAACCCAGGTGAACAGCGGGATGAACACAGAGTACATGGCGATGAGGAAACCGGCTGTGGAGGCACTGGTATAGTTGAGGCCATCCAGTTGCAAGGCCATGCTGACGGCGGTAATTAGACCGAGAACGCCGCCGTTAAACCACTCTTTACGTGAAATACTCCATAGGGACACCCTTCCGAGAAGCATCACCACTAGAGCCGCTCCGGTAAAACGGGCGGCTAAGGAGGCCACGGATCCGGTTATGGACCCAACTCCAGGTGCGAGAATATGTTGTTCGCTTTCCAAAACCTTCATAACGGGGATAGCCAAGCCCCAGAAACAGGCAGCGATGAACAGTAAAAATGGTGGCAGCGAGTTACGGTTCAGAAATGGATTCAGGTTCAGACTTCTCCGCTTGCGAAGATAGCAAAACCAAATCGACACGCCGGTTGCGTGCTCGGCCGGCAGGAGTGTCGTTCTCTGATGTGGGTCGATGCTCACCGTATCCGGTAGCGGACACTTTTCCTGGAGGTACTCCGAATTTATCGGTCAACACACGCGCCATGTTAGTGGCACGAGTTGAAGATAATTCCCAATTGGTGGGATACGTGCGCGAATGAATGGGGACATTATCCGTATGTCCTTCCACGCGCACTGGATTCCGGTATTGGGAGATCTTTTTAGCGATCTCTTCCAGAACCTGGTACGATTCTTCTCGAACATCGGTTTTTCCCGATTCGAAAAACCCGGCTTCTTTCAAACTCATTACCAAACCCCGTTCCTGTACATCTACGGAAACCTTGTTCAGCATTCCCTTGGTCATCAAATATTCTTCCACTTCCTTTTTAATTTCATCAAATTGTTCCTTGCCCGCTTCCTTACGGGGCTGATGAGGAGATGGAATACTGGTATCACCCGGAATGGGTTTGGGATGGCTGGAAGGGACTGCTTGAGGATTGAAGGCTTCCTGCGGAATCATCTTGCCGTCTTGGGATCCGAAAGAAATGCGCATGGACTCGGCAACGATTTGTGCCTTGGCCGCATCGGATTTGCTTAATGCATACAGCGCAACGAAGGTGGCAAAAAGGAGCGTGATAAAGTCCGCATAGGATATCAGCCACCGTTCGTGGTTGACATGTTCCGGATGTTTGTGTTTTCTCGCCATCGACTATCCTGACTATCCTATAGGGCCTGCACCGCTTTAATGCGCGGCCCCTTCTTTGGGTGCGTGACTGCTTTCCGCAAGGAAGGCGCGTAGACGCTGGCCAAGGAAATGGGGGTTCTCACCGTTTTGCAGCGCGACCAGTCCTTGCAGGATCATGTTCTTTTCATGCACCATATTCACCACGCGCATTTTGTATTTGCTGGCAATGGGAAGGGCGATGACATTCGCGATAGCCAAGCCATAAATGGTAGCCACAAAGGCCACGGCAATACCGCCGCCTAACTTGGATGGATCGTCCAAGTTTTCCATCACATGGATAAGGCCCAGTACGGCACCGATGATGCCGAGTGTGGGGGCATAACCGCCCACAGCTTCAAAAACTGGAATGGGAATCTTGGAATGTTCCTCGAAAGATTCCAATTCGGTTTCCATGATGCTGAGGAGCATGGCGGGATCGATGCCATCCACTACCAAAGTGAGCCCTTTACGCGTAAAGCCATCAGGGTGGGCTTTGGCTTTGGATTCTAGAGCCATGATGCCATTCTTACGGGCGAATTGGCAGAGATCGCTCAACTCCGCAATTACTTTTTCATGATCGGATTTTGGGGGGCTGATAACAATCTTCAAGGCTTTGGCTGCCTGCATCAATTGTTCCAATGGAAAGCTGGCCACCACCGCTCCCATGCAGCCTCCACCTACTATAATCAAGGCCGTAGGTTGAACCAGGGCCATGATATTGCCACCTTCTAGAATCAGCCCAAGCAGAACCATGCCGATAGCGATAACCGGACCAAGAATAGTTGTTATATCCACGATTTATTTCCCGTAAGTTGCTTCAATCCTGTAACTGGGAATTATTATCCCACACTTAACCGGCCCGATACAACTTCTGCACGAGCTTGCCCAATGGGCTTTGGCTTTTATTCTAAAAACCGACATCACCGCGACTACTTTCTATCCGGCCGGTTGCGTTCAGACTTAGGGCAAAGGTTGCAACCCTGGCTTGGATTTTTGACATTTCGGGCCATGCAAGCGGATAAGCCTGGTAGTGCTGTAAGTGCTGTAAATGAAGGGCGTCCCCTTCCCATACTAGCCCATCGTGAGGCGATTCTCGCCGCCTTGGAAAAAAAAAGAGCGCTGATTCTGTGTGCGCCCCCTGGAACAGGTAAATCCACCCAGGTGCCAAGGTTTCTACTCGATTGTCCCGGTAAAATTCTGGTCTTACAACCACGGCGTATTGCCGCCCGCAATTTGGCATTGCGCGTCGCAGCGGAAATGGGCGAACCAGTAGGTAACACAGTTGGATATCAAGTCCGCTTCGAAGGAAAATCTCAAGAGTCCACACGCATTCTTTACCAAACGTACGGTGTATTTTTTCAACAGTTGCTTGGCGATCCCATATTATCCGGTGTGGGAGCTGTCCTTCTCGATGAATTCCATGAACGCACTTTGGAGGCAGACGCCACTTTGGCTTGGCTGAAGCGGATTCGCGAAGAGGCGCGTCCGGATCTCAAACTTGTGGTTATGTCCGCGACCCTGGAACTATCGGGTCTTGGTCACTATCTGGCGCCAGCTCCAGTCATTGAAGTCCTGGCGGAAACTTTTCCAGTGGATATTTCCCATCAGCCTTCCTTGTCCCAAGAGCCTTTGCCTATGCAAGCCCAGCGGGCTTTAAAACGGCTGTTAGGCCAAGGATTAACGGGCTCGGTGCTCATTTTTATGCCAGGCCAGGGTGAGATTAAAAGAACGTTGGAAGTATTGGATCCACTTTGCCGTCAACATGGCATGGCCTTGGTTGAACTTCACGGATCCATGGATATGGAGGCACAGCAGCGCACTTTGCAGGCCCCGCAACAGGGTACTTGCGTTATCGTTTCCACCAATGTGGCGGAAACTTCACTGACTATACCAGGCGTTACGGCTGTTATCGATTCGGGGATGGCACGCCTCGCCGCATACAGCACGCAGCGGGATATGAACACCTTGTATTTGACTTCCATCAGCTTGCAAAGTGCACGTCAGAGATCCGGACGCGCCGGTCGCACGGCACCGGGTCAGTGCATACGTCTTTGGAGCACGGATAAAGAGCGGGCCATGCCCGTAGCGCTGGATCCGGAAGTGCTGCGCGTTGAGCCCACTTCCATGCTGCTTTCCTTGCATGCCTTACTTGCCCGGTACAAGGAGACCTATGATGGGCGCAATAGCCAGGTGGTTCAAGAAGACCATCTGGT
>JAYSRH010000172.1:0-37239 GCA_043721115.1 Fibrobacteria bacterium
GAGAACGAAACCAGCTACGTTGAGAAACCATTTTGGGGGATATTGATCTGCTGCCTGTGGAAGCAATTTGGCCAATGCCGTGAAATCCTCCCGGACCACGGGCTTTCTGCCTAAAAAGAAAGGGAGGTAATAATTGCTGACCAGCCGCAGGTAGCGCAGTTCGGTTTGCACCGGGTCCCGGGCTACAGCGGAATCAAGCATAGGAATACCTGCCTCCAAATTTTTCCATTTGCGATTCAGGTTGAGGCCATGCTTGGCCTGTACGACTCTAATGGCTCCCGAATATCCCAGCAGCAGATTCTGGGCTATTTCATCCTTCCCAAGCGCTTTTTTTAAAAAGAGAATTTCCTCATTCCCGCGATTCAAATATTCTTTTTCCTTTACGCCCAGGACAAAAAGAATTCGCAGCCTATCCAGATGGGGATTCAAGCTATCGGGTGAATGTCGTATTCTCGCATCGGCGGATGAGAGTTCCATCAGGCCTGTAGAAAAAACATCCTTACGATCGGGTGGCGCAACCGTGTCCGAATTATCCGCAAGATTCCTAACGAACTTTTCCTGCAGGGGTGATGCGCCGTCGGAAAAGGTCAATCCGGCAATCACCAAGATTACAAAGACTCTAAAAAATCGTCCCTTAATTTCCATATACAACATCTCCTTCCATAGCCGGAAATTGGATAGCCGGAAATAGATTTCGAATGAAGGGTAGAATCCACATAGCCCGCACTCCTATCCCCATTTTCGCCGCTGTCGACGAATGGGCGCGCAGACGGAAATTATCATACTTGTTTCTCCTGAGAGACGTATGGATTTCCCGATAGACCAATGCCGAAACCAAAGACGGTCTTTGGAAAAAATCAGGTAGGGAAGGGATTCCCAGGAAAGCCATACGGTAACGACGTTCGGCGGCCGACATCAACTCTTCCATCAATGCTCCGTATGCGGGAGGGGGCAGGCTTTTCCCTCCCCAGGGGGAAGCAAATGTTCCCGGTTCAAACCCATGACGTGCCAAAGCATCTACCGGCAAATAAACGCGCCCACGTCCCAAGTCTTCACCCACGTCACGCAAGATATTGGTGAGTTGCATGGCATGTCCCAGATCCGCAGCTCGCGCCAAGACCCATGGATTCCTGACGCCGACAAGTTCTGTCAGCCATTGTCCAACAACACCGGCCACCCGGTAGGTATAGACTTCTAATTCACCGAGATTGGCATAAAGGCGAGGGCGTACGTCCATCCGCATTCCTTCGATCAACTCCGCCGCGTATTTGAACGGCACACCTAACTCTCCCATCCGAATCAAGGGAATATCCAGCATGGCAATGCCTGTAGAGATGCCGTTATAAGCCTGATGCGCCAGGGCCTCCCATTGCAAAAGCCGTTCGTCCATTTCCTCCACACTAACACCTTTGGCTTCATCCACTAAATCATCCGTCAATCGGCAAAAGGCATACACTTCCGCAACCTGTCGTGCTTGCACATCCGGTAAAAACCGGGCGGCGAAGCGGAAGGAACGGCTGTTCCGGGCCAGGTATCCAATGGGATCCTGGAGGGATAAGCTACTCGTCAAATCAAGAAGCCACGATGGATGTTTCATGTTTTGCCTTTTCGGTGCTTGGTTTCTTTTTGAAGGCGCGCCTTCGCCCATTCATAAAGGCTTTCCGTATCTTTTACAATGCGTATGGAAAGAAATGGCCAGCGATCTTTATCATACTCGTCATTTCTGATTCCTGAACCACCCATCACTAAATGGTAGGGTGCGCTCTCTTTATACAGTCTCCCCATAATGCCCGCACAGCGTCTGGCATCAGCGCCGACACTGGGAGAAACAAAGGAGATGGCCACCATGCTGGCCTTAAGCTCGGCTTGAATGCCCGCAAATTCATCGAAGGGAACGTTGGAGCCCAAATAACAGACTTCCCATCCTGCTTCTTCCAAGGCCAAGCGAGCGAACATGGCTCCGATTTCATGGAGGCAGAATTCCGCGCTGCCTACCAGAGCAAGTGGCGCATTCTTCCCAAGAGTATCGTTGCCTTCCCTGCGTAAACCATACAAGGAGTCCAGAACCTTTTGGGTGAAACGATGTTCATGCGCGATAGTACGTGTACCATCTGCCCATTCTCGACCGATCCTTCGCAGTGCTTCGGCAACACCTAAATCAAAAGTTCTTGTTATAGGAATGTCGAATGCTTCCCGTAAGTACCGTAGCATTTCCACCAGGTAACTGGGTGGTTTTGTATCGCAAAACCGCACGATCAGATCCGTGAGAGGCAAAAAGTTGTTTCGTTCCCGGCAAGCCAAAGCTGCCAAGGCAAGTTCGACTTCATAAGGGGTGAACCGCAACAAGGTGGCATCGGGTCTTTCTTTTCTCATGAAGTCGATCAAATCAGGCAAGGCGATGCGACGATGCCCTCCCTTGGTATTCGCTAATTTCAGGCGCCCCTCATTGGTCCAACGCTTCATGGAGGATTCGTGAACTTGCAATAGTTCCGCGGCTTGGGAACTGGTGAGCATGGGGAGGGTTTGAATCATTTTCATAAAATAGTCCTTTCAATACGCTCATAACTACTATTTTAATCTAATTAAACGTCTATTATTTCAAAATGAACGTTTATGGTATATTCCCTATGCTACATTCTTTTTTGTGAATTGTAGGCCGCTTGATATTGAAACCAAATTAATTGGAGGAGCATGCACTCATTGTTAGAGAAAATTGAAGCCGCCCGCCTTTATGTAGCCGGGATCTCCCACCTGTCCCCGGAAGTTGGGATTATTTTGGGAACCGGCCTCGGTTCACTCGCCGATTCCTTGCAAATCGAAACACAAATTCCATATGCGGACATCCCGCATATGCCACAGACTACAGTCGATGGACATGAGGGGAAATTTCTGCTCGGTAGGCTAAAGGACAAACCAGTAGCGGTTATACAAGGCCGATTGCATTTCTACGAGGGATTTACCATGGAAGAAATCGCCTTTCCAGTTCGATTGATGAAAGCCTTGGGCATACACTCATTGCTGATCACCAATATTGCTGGCGCAGTGAATCCAGCTTTTTCCCTTGGCGACATCATGATTCTCACCGACCACATCAATCTGCTAGGTTCCAATCCCCTCATTGGAAAAAATTACGACGCCTTAGGTCCCCGCTTTCCGGATATGAGCGAACCCTATACTCGCGAATACATCCGGAAAATTTCTGCCTTGGGCGAGTCCTTGAATCTCAAATTGAAGAAGGGGGTGTATGCGGGGATGACCGGACCGTGCTTGGAAACCGCTGCCGAGTATCGAATGCTGCGTATTATCGGTGCCGACGCTGTGGGCATGTCGACTATTCCGGAAGTGATCGCAGCCGTGCACGGAGGGTTAAAAGTGCTGGCTCTCAGTCTTATTACGGATGTTTGTGATCCGGCAAATCTTAAGCCCATCAATATTCCGGAAATTATGAGGGTGGTTAAGGAAGCAGAGCCCAATATGGCCCATCTGATTAGGGAAATTCTACCGCTGACTATCTAGGCTAGCTCTGTGAAAAGCCCGTCCAGTACAAGATTAATATTAAACTTGGCCAAAGAGATGTTCTGTCGATTTTGAGTGCCTATAAAAAAAGAAGTTTATCCTCCAGGCTTTTTGGTCATCCTATAATAGATATCGTCTCGATTCCATCTTGATGAATATTTAGTCTTTATTGTGGGAGTGCTGCTTTTAGCAAGGCCGGACGCTTTGCTTGAACTAAGCACATTTAGTAAAGCTTCTTCCTGACCCTGCATATTCTCTATCCAGTAGACCGCGTTTCCGATTTGCGAAATATTTATGCGGGTATTTGGATTAATTAAAATTGAACGAACACCTGTATTGTTAGGTAAATCCGTTACCATAGTAGAATCCCATATTTTTCGTTTCAAATTTTTAGAATAAAGCATCGATCGGAATTCCGCGGCTTGCGCATTTAATTCAAACGAAAAACACCAGATAAAATTACCATCGGTTTGGTAATTATCATTGGTATAGAAAAGGTGATCGCCGGTCCAGCCCAGTGCATCCTTTGCTACAGAGGAAGGTAATTCATCCTTTAGCATTCCGATAATATTTAGAATGCCCAAATTAGCGTCTTCAATGTAATCGTTCGTTTTTGTAAAGATGATTGAGCGAATGGCTTCAGCAGGAAACTGGTGGTAAGCCACTTTTTTCCCTGTAATGGTTTCGGCGCTGGTTAAACCCTTGTCCTTCAAAGCAGCATTGACAGATCCCCAAGTATTATTGGAATATTTAAATAAATCTCGAATGAAAGCAGGGCCTATCAAGTAAGGGGAGAATGTCGTATATGTTAAATAAAATTCATTCAATGGGACATGGCTCAGAAGCTGAGGAAAATCAAACATCATATTTTTATTTAAATCAATGCTGCTTTCTTGTTTGCTAAAAATCATTGCGTTGTATTCCGCGTCGCCCTCGATAACCATTCTGCGAGCAAACATAAAATCAACCTGTTGTTCTGCGTTTTGGGCTACTGAAGCTATATCTTTGTTAAAAACATCTAAGGCCTGATCTTGAAGGGCGTGAACGAGTTCGTGATAGATCGTATGTTTGAATTCCTCCCATTCCTCAATGGTTGGAATGGAATCACTTTTGATCACATATATTGTATCAGAATGCGGGATGTAAAAGCCCGCTACCGAGGAACCACTTAGCCCTTCTGATGATTTATTGATTTCATAAGCGCTGTCTTCAACAATCCCCAATTGATAAATCTCTCGGTTAAAAAACTTATCCCCTTGAGAAACCGTGTTGTCTGCTTCCTTTCCTTGTTGCTGAATAAATTGTTGGCGGGACAGTGTGAGCGGAGTGATATGGCGCTTAAATTTAAGTCCCCGATTGACCTCGATGATAGGCATTAAAGAGTCCAATAATGCTACCACCTCAGGACTAATCGTGCCTATACTGCCTGGGGTAGGTCTAGGGTTTGCATCAAAAATACACCCGTTAAAAAACGAAATACAAATCAGTATTCCATAAGTGATCTTATTCATTTTTTCCTTGCATTTACAGGGGAATAAAACCAAGCTAATAAATCGGGAAGAAAGACCCAAGGTCCTAAGAGGAAATCAAACTGATTGTGAATCGCAGCCACCTACTTGAACGACTCGACCTCGGTGGCCTCTTCACTTGGAGACGATTTTGGAAGCTGGACTCCAACAAATGGGACAGGCGCCAGCGGACAATAATAGGTGATGGCAATTATAAAGTTTCAGAAACTTATCACGGATGCCTAGAAGGCGAAGGAATAGGAAAATGGAAATTGGCATCCGATGAAATTGCTCTTCCTGACGCTGTAGAAAAAATAAGGAATATAACTGAACGATCTTCCGAATTGGTTTCCCGCGATGCAATTTAGGCTGTGACCTGTACCCACTTTATTGGACACACTGAACAGGTATATTATAAGAATGGAAAAATATTTGCCTCATTAGCGTTTGTCATAGCTCCCATTCAGCTTTAAACTCATGACCCAGTGACTCCCGACACAGTCACAAACCCAGATCCAGCCACCATGTCACCATCCAGGCTGGGAAGAAGAATTATTTAAAATGGCAAAGGTTAAGGTGAAAATTGCCAATCCGAAGAAAGAATAAAACCTTAGAAGCTGTGGAGTAAGGGGGTAGGCGAAGCATTCTTCTAGTCCTTCAATTGCATTTCCGAAACCGACTCCGGCGAGCTACGTTAATCATCATTTGTCCTGCGACCCCTTAAAGAATTCCCGGAGCCTATAACTCTGAAAAAGAGAGTGCAACAAATGTCGTTTATCTATGCATTGTTTTGACATGGCACAATCACATTTCGAAGAGCCCGGTGCTGGAATTCCGCACGCCGGGTTCTTGGCAAAAAATTGGGGAAAACGCCTTGGGTATTTGCTCGGAATCACATTGCTGTCGGTAATCCTGTTGATCGCCGCCGTACTCTGATTAGGTGTTTCCAAGGATATCCACACCTGGAAACCGCCGGAAGGCCTGCGCGCCGATGCCGGCCATCTGGATCCCGTGAAAATGGGAAAGGTCGTCGAGGTCTCTCCGGATTCGGCCGAGGCGGTGGCCCAGATCGTCGCCGCCCTAGCGGAGGCGCACACCCGCGGGCTCAAGGTTTCCATTTCCGGAGCTCGCCACAGCATGGGCGGCCAAACCGCCTATCTGGACGGCCAAGGCTACGCGGTGCGCATCATGCAGTCGAACAATCCCTTCACGGTGGGCGGCACGCTTTCGGTCAACGCCCACGGCTGGCAGCACAACCAACCGCCCTTCGTCTCCAGAGTGGATGGGTTTCGTTTGATGACTGCGGACGGCGCAGTGAAGAATTGCAGCCGTTCTGAGAACGCGGAGCTGTTCAAAGCGGCCGCAGGAGTACCCGGCGCGTTACTATGCCCTCGTGGACGACGATTCCTCTCTGGGCCTCGTGTACGGGCGGCTTTCCATCGCTCCGTCCTCCTTCTTGTCCAAGGCCCTGATGACGCGCTACATCAAGGTTCAGGGCGCGCCCATCCCTTTACCCGCGCATAGGGACGACGCATCGCTGATGGACAAGGTCAAGCATTGGATTTTCCTGGCCACGCGCAACCGCATCCTGGACGATCCCATCGACCTGTTCGAGAACCACGATTCCACACGCACGCAATTGCTGCATGAGTATTTCATCCCGCGAGATTCCCTGGAGGCCTTCTTGGTCCAGGCGCGAAAAATCATCCCGGCCCACGCCGGCGATCTGCTCAACCTCACCGTGCGCAGCCTGCGCGCCGATTCGGACGCTGTCCTAGCTTATGCCCGGCAGGACGTGTTCTCGCTGGTGATGCTGTATTCCCAACGGACGAATGCGGAGGGGGAAAAATCCATGGCGGCCGCCTTTTTCGCACTCAAGCGCAAATGCGATCCGGAAGAGATCTTTCAGAACAAGTTCTACCAGGAATATGGCCATCCCGCCCATTAGGAGTAAGCATGGCCACCGGTCATAAAGGTACTTTCAAGGGCAATGTCCTCATCCAGAAACTGGCGTGGTTCTACGCCGCCAACTTCCTTTTCATCTTCATTATTTCCCATTGGCCCGGCCTCACGGACTTCTCCATCACCACCTTCGGCCGCAATCTGCCGCATATCGTAATCCCCGTAAGCATGATGGCTATCGGGTTCGTGCTGGCGCGGCTCAAGCAGGCGCGCGCGAAAGCGGGTTGATCTCCAATGCGTAAGCGCAGAATCCTCTTGCTCGCCGCAGCGGCCGCGGTTATGGCCGAGGGCTTATCGGTCATGGTCTTCAAGCGACGTTGCGCCGCGGCTAAACATAATTTCATACCGGTTTCCGCGGTTTTTCCGGAAGCCCTTAGGCGCGCGCAGGACTCGATCCCGAAATACCGCTGCCCTGAAGAAAGCACCTACTACGAGCGGATTCCCGTACTTGGCTTCCATCCGCCAATGCTGGACCGGATTCTGCGAGACCTGCGGAGCGACCCGCGAGCGGTATCCGTTCAATGGCGGCAACTACCTGATGCTTACCGTGATCGGCGTCAGCTTCACGGCCGAGTACGCTATCAAGGAGGCCTGGGAAAACACCCTTGGGCGTTTTACGGAGTGGATTGCCGGCGGACAGCGCGTTTCCGAAGACGATTTCGCCGCGCGGGCGGCATACGATTAAGGCGCCTTCATCCCCACCGATCCCTGGTACATGTTCCCCTTCCCCAAGAAGCTGAGTGAGGTCTGGAGCGATAATCCCTTCTGGGGGCATAACTTCATCCGCAAATGCGAGCGCAAAGTTTTTCTGACCTTGGAGTTCGGAGTCAAAAGCGTATACGCATGGCTGATCAAGATGGGAACACATTCCGTTTACGGAATCGCCGAAACCGAGGTTTACGCGTCCTTATTGTGCCCACCGGATTCTTTCTTCGCGGACCCGCGCGTGCGCCGCATCCTCGCCGTGAACGACAGTATCGCGATCGTTACCCTGCCGCATTACCAGGGCTTCACCGACGCCGTACCCAGTCTGGCAGCGACACTGAACGATATGCCCGCCCAGGGCGCGCGGCTGGAACACTTTTTCGACTACTGAGAAAATATTTTCATCGAAAAAGCCTGGCCACGCCTATTTAATATCTTCTGATGCTTGACTCCCTAGCCCGCCGAATTACCTAAATTTTGTAGATAATGGAGCCAAGTCACCAAATACGGGCTATTAATTTCAAGATTAAAAAAGCGACCTTTAAAAACCTTGATCCAATTTCAATAATGTTCAATGACTATCGCGTTTTCTATAGAAAGAATCCGGACATAAACCTATCGCGAAGATTCATAAGCGATCGACTAATAAAAAAAGATTCCTGTATCTTGATCGCAATTTCAAGCTCAGGTAAAATCATGGGTTTCACTCAGCTTTACCCAAGCTTCTCATCTGTTGTCGCGAAGAAAATTTTTGTCTTGAATGACCTTTTTGTAATCGATGAGTTTAGAAGAATGGGCGTGGCCAAAAAATTAATTGAAGAAAGTATTGGAATGGCTAGAAAGCTCCATTGTGCTCGCGTAGATCTTGCAACAGAGAAGATTAATAAAGGCGCGCAAAAACTATATGACACAATGGGATTCGTTGAGAATTATTGCTACAAATATTATAGCAAGTCTATCGCGAAGTAAGTTGAATTCAAGCAAATTTAAAACAAGTACGTTTTAATCCAGAAGGATGCAATCGGTTCTCCGAATGAGCAACCCGAGCTCGCAGGTTAATGGCTAGTTTTATGGACGGAATAAAATGAATCAGGAAAAAAGACCCATATTCAGAATTTGTTTGCTTATAATCGGACTTGCAACGGCATTTGGAAATAAAGGTGGCAGCCTCGAGGTACATCAGGCCTCGGCGGTTTTGAATGTCGTTACTATTGCGAACCAAACCGCGTCAAAAAAAGTTCAGTACTTTGTATGTGTGAGGGATTCAGACCCGAAGCCCGAATTGAAGGAAAAAATAACCAAGCTTTTGCCAAATATTAAATGGTGTTCCGAATTTAAAATTTCAGATCGAAAAGGAAACAAGGAATACGAAGTCGTAAATCTCATTGAACCTTTCGTTTTACCTGCAAAGGAATACGTTTTTACAATCAAAGGAAGAAGAAAATTCCGATGCGAAATTCCATTCGATAACGGATACCCGACCTCAAAAACTGACTGCATAGAATTATTTCCAACGACCAATGCCATCATGGCAAGATCCAAGATATGGGAGCTTAGGCCTCTGAAACAAAATGCAATCTGTTGGTGTATTATCCGGGATTTGGATTCGTCTGACAAGCTGTTGCATATTGAGGTCGTGTGTCGGAAAAACGGGGCAGAAAGTTGGGATCTTGAGAAAATCCTGCCTCACTTGGCTATTACACAGACAGCTCTAGAAAAAAGTCTAGTGAATCCAAATAAAAAAGGGGATGTATACCCAGAACAATATGAAGAGCAGTTCACAAAATGGAAGGAAGAAAGAAGCAGAGGCCCAGCCTATATCTGTGATGAAAGTATTGAAAAATGCTTGGTGAAAAAATAAAAGTAGTTAGAAAATTTAAATAGTGCGGAAGAGTAATATGAATCAACTTGAAATAGCTCTTATTAGTGCCTCGGAGGATGAAAGAAAAAAAGAGGATTTTTATAGAATCTTAATTGATTCCGATATTTTTATAATTCCAAGTGGAAGGATGCCTGAAACAAGGGGCGGTAAAATATTTACTGGTCAAACAATTCAACTCAAACAGATACCGATGCAGGATGGCAAGGCTTACACACCTTTTTTTACAAGTGAAGAAGTGTTGTCCAATTCCATTGCAGAAAAAGCGACCTATTTAAGGATGAATTCGCTTTCATTTTTTGAGCTTGTGAAAGGAACGGACGCAGTTCTAAATCCAGGAAATAATTTTGGAAAGTTCTTTTTGAAAGAAGAGATTCATAGCATATTGTCGGGTGATATATTTAAACAAGGTCGTCAAATTACGATTGACAAGGAAACGCCCGCACTGGTGGGCGCTCCGGCTAATATTCCAAAAGATCTGCTGCAAAAATTAAGTGCTTTCTATCAAGAAAATAAAATCATTAAGGAGGCCTATCTAGCATGGATTCAAATTGGAGAAGCTGGTGAGCCTGCCCACTATTTAATAATGTTAAGGTCCACAAGTAGTGACAACCAGATTTTTGAAATATCGGGAGAAATTTGCAAAAACTGGCTCGGAAACCGAAAAGGAATATTCGATTTTATTTTTGATTCAGGCACAGACTTAAGTTTAATAATACGGAAATCAGGAATTCGATTTTATAGGAGAAAATTGTTTGGATTTAATTGAAATGTAAGGTAGGTGCGGTGGACTCCGAGGAGCTTTTCAATATGGCGAAGGTCAAAGTGAAAAAGGCCTATCCCAAAAACAATAAAAGCTTCGTAGCTTCGGTTTAATTAGGGTAGGGGAAGCATTCCTCTATTTCCGGCTTCCGTCAAAATGCGATGCCGATCCTCCACTACCCCACAGATCCGCCGCCCCTTGGGATTTCTACGTTTCCAGGTAGCCGAAGGCAATCATGACTATACCAATCAACCAAGCCCGGATCTCACGTTTCGCCAAGTCCGTGAGCTATGTAAACGCCCTGGATGTGCAGCAAAAGGTCGCACTTTCGGATGAGATATTTGAAAAACAGCCAGAGCTCCTATTAGAGGTAATCGGACTAAAGTTTTTGAGCGTGTCCGTGCAGCACATTGAACATCTTCTGAACCTTCTGTTCATTTTCTATGACTACTTCCACGCGCGGGGGACGGTTGAGCTCCCCCAGGTCAACGATGAAATGATGGACAAGGCGAGTTCGAATATTAAATCAATGCTGAAACTCATGGATAAGGAGGGTCAAGTAGAGTGGCTCCGGATTATTGGGAAAGGTATTGAGGCTTACCCAGAAGTAGAAGCGATGGCATACTTTTCCAGTTATATGCACGAAAACGGATTCGGCAAGTTCTCGAGAGAAAATGAAATCTGCCTTCGAACCGGAAAAATGGTCCTGGACTGCTTCACCCATGTAAAGCATCTGAAACGAAATGCGACCCTTCAGCAAAAAGGATCTGGCAACAACCAACTGAGGGCTAAAAAAAGAATATCCACCATTTCCAGGAAATAATTTTCTCGAATGCTCGTTGTAAAATCATGAAAGTATCCACTCAATTCAACGATGAAAAGTATGAGGAAATAATCGCCTACTGGAGAAAGCCCAATTGAAATACATCCTCGTGGTTCGATCCGGAACCGAATTCGTTAAGGATACGCCACCCATTCTCGCCTCGACCCTCAAAGAACCATTCGATCAAATAGCCGTATTCGGAGTGGGTCGCGCCACCTGGGAAGATGTCATCGACGAAATCCTCGTCGGGGACGGTCAAAACCCCGATGAGCTACCGACGACGTCCAGTCACCCCAAGGAAAACCAGAAGCAAGTTTTGGACTTTGCGAATACCATCTATCCAGGCGAAGAACGAAAAATCCAAATCATCGATATTTGATTCGGTTGCATTCTCGGATATTGGATTTAAGGAGGAAAACCTGAACATTTCGCATCTACTTGCCCTCCTGCTGGCAGCGGTTTCATTGGCTACGGCCCATGCGCCCAGACCAGACTATATCCACTATGGAATTTTCGTCCGCGAAACACCTGATTCGACTACAGAGTGGCCATGGACAAGAATCACACTTTATCACGATGGTAAGTTTGGTATCGAATTAGGAGATCCTGAGGGCGAGTCTGAGCTTGGTTACGGCAATTTTGAATATGCTGGCGACACATTAATTTTGAAGAATATCGAAAGCTCTCTTTTTTCAAATGGCTGGCCTTGGGACCTAGACAATATAATGATTCCGGAATTAAGATACCTAACCCGTACCCACAAAAAGCATTCCTTCGAAATTCTACCTCTGACCAAGGGAGCCAAGAAGCCGCCAAAGTGGACCAAACTCGAACGACCATCAAAATGCAAGTAACTGCAGGACCTAAGAACCGAGAACGGAAATGAAAACCTCTCATCCTGAATACGGTATGTTCCTTGTTTTCATTTTCTTGGTTTTCCTCTTCGCAGGCTGCAAAGACCCGATAGACTACCTCAACAAAAACAAAGCCGAAGTTGTCCTTATCAATAGGGCAGGGGAGCCACTCGTATCAGGCACCCTCTCGATTTCAAACCATACCCCTTCCGTAAAAGTGGGCAGAATCGAAAACGATTCCACCGGTTACGTCACCAACGGAATGAACTTCAAGGAAGATCTGATCCTAATCAAGATGGGGGATTCATTTGCATTGGTGCTCAAGCGAGACTCTACTTTTTCAGACCCATCAAATAAATATGACAATAACCCCAGATGAGCCCAAAGTGAATCCCATTACAATCAAGCTGGTGAGATCAATGACCCCATCAGGACCTATGCCATTATCAATGACACCGTTCGAATGTCGTCCCGGAATTTCAAAATCGCAAGCATTATAAATCCCCTCGATGGCTGGACCGTGCCCTTCAAATACGATGGCCGGTATTGCTCCGCTTTAACGCTCGGAAATGGTGCAATCTCAATTGCACATGCAATTGCAATGGGAGTTTGTGGAACTTAAGGATTGATAAGGGGCTTCGATTTACCTATGCTCCTGTATTTTATAAAGAATTTCCAATACGTTTTTTCGGTCAGGAAAGAAAGTGAGGGCTTCATAAATGAACAATGCCATCCTGGTAAAGAACGGTTTAATGGGATTTACAGGAATATTACTCCTATCGATTTTCTTTGGAGGATGCAGGAATGATGTCGCATGCTGCACTGATCCGTCCTTGAAGGCAACTGATGTCCATTTAAAGGGACTGACGGTTTCTGCAGGCGCCCTCAATCCAGCTTTTGATTCCTTAACGCTTGGATACACACTTTCAGTACCCAACGATACTAGATCAATTATAATTAACCCAAGAGTTTCTTCTTCTGATTTCGCCTCTATTTCAGTAAATGGGATGGCAACTCCATCAGGCACTCCGTCTAGATCTATTTTATTGGCGGTTGGTTCCAATACTATTTCTATTGCGGTTTCTTCAGAAAGTGGTAACCCAAATACTTATACCGTGATCGTCAATCGAGCAAAGAATGAAAACGCTGATTTATCTGGATTGTCCTTTACAAACGGTTTAATCAGTCCTGTTTTTGACTCTGCGACCCTGGAATATGCCATCACTGTACCGTCTACATCTGTAACTCCGAATGCTTCCGCCTTCGCCACTTCAAGCATCACCGTTAATGGTTTAACCGTGCTCTCTGGAAAGTCATCCGGGGAGCTGGCGTTAATTGATGGAGCTAATATTTTTCCAATCGTTGTTACTTCCGAAAGCGGAGTAGTAAAAACATATACCGTGACGATCACCAAATCCACTCCATTCAACCAGGGGCAGAATATCAAGCTGGGCGCTCAAGGATCGCCAATACTACCATCAGCACTTGATTTGGATTTTCTGAAACCAATGAATTCCTCCCTAGTCAACGCCGAACAAGAAGCCATTGACTTGGTCTTCCTTGTTTACGCCAACGCCTTCCACATGGATAATGCTTTCGCTGCAAGGGCTGCTGGTATTGCAAATAGCATTAATTTGACTAATACATTTGATTCCGCCAGAGTCAAAGATGTTAAAATCGTGAAGGTAAGTGTCATGCCTATTGATCAAGAACAGACCAAGGCTGCATTTTCCGCTGGTACCGCATCTCCCTCCAACGTGATGCAGGCGGGAGATATTTATCTTGTCATGACTACTGGGGGAAAGCTCGCCATAGTTACAATTTCTACACTTGTGGGCATGGACAATAGGGCTAATGCCGACTTCATTGTCACCCTCATTACAATCCCCCTCTAAAATTTACTGGGCCTAGCTGAACAAAATGGACCGTTAGCTTATATCATCCAGTGATTTAAATTTTCTTACACCCTTGACTTAGGGCAAACGACCAACGGATCCGTTACGCCGATACAGTTTCCGGCCCAGGAGGGAGAAATTTTTTCTGCTGGAAATCAGTTCTCCCTTCTGTACGGATTTACTGATTTTTCGATTTAGGGCCACGGGGGTCGGATCATTCACAATCAGGTCCACATTGGTTACTGTGTTAGTCAATGTCAGAGCATCAGATAAATTAAATCTGCTCAGTAAACCTGTTGTGCAGGCTTCCGG
This sequence comes from Fibrobacteria bacterium, assembly GCA_043721115.1. Taxonomy (GTDB): domain Bacteria; phylum Fibrobacterota; class Fibrobacteria; order UBA11236; family UBA11236; genus Chersky-265. Next base: position 14,218 of record JAYSRH010000172.1, read on the forward strand.
ATTCCCAACGATTTCGAAATGCCCATCCATATTGGTAATTGCCCATAGGCTGGACAAGGGGTCTCCTGAGGAACAAGTGAAAAAGATCTGAAGCCTGTTGGAGTCTTTTCCCTCCTCAATCTGCCTATATTATCTGCATGCGATTCCCCATAAGATACCTGAGTCTTGGCATTCTGGTGTCCGGATTATTCGGGTGCATTCTCGATCCTGGCGAGGAACGTCGTCCTGAAATCCTTCCCGGAAAGTATCAGGCCGACAGCGACGTCGCAGTGGCGATTTACGATTTTCATTCCGACGGGACTTTTGAGTTTAAACGGTTTGAGGGAACCAAGTTGACCCTTACTGAAGAGGGAAAGTGGCGTTACCGCTATATCGATCCGGATACCCGCTATTTGGATGAGATTGAAGTCACCCGCAAAGATCTCGTATCCACCGACACCTGGCAGACACAAGAAAATGTGAATTATTCTTATGCAATTTTTGCGTCATCAGAAAGTGAATTCGTACTCAACCCCGGATCCGGCGATGGACATGGATTTTTTGCACTCCTCACGCTATTCGCAGATACCAATGTCCATTTTCACCGCCAGTAGTCTACTCGTCGCAGTTCTTTGCTGGCCGATAGTAGAATCGCACGCCGACGCTTCTAAAAGTGGATCGAGTTGGATGTCGATCACCTTGGCCACTGATGGCGTGCCGCTTACCGATGAGCATCCTTCGCTCGCTCTCGCCATCAAGAAGGAGGTTCGTCCTGGATTCCTGATGGAAGGTCAGATGGTATTAAGCTCCACCGTGTACGGGCTTTTCGAGGGTAAGCATTCGCCCCGACCCAATTATGGATGTTTGTCCTCATTGATTGGCATTCTCCCCGGGGATCAGGGAAACATCGAATTGGCTACCGGCGTAGGCGTGGTCGCGGGACAAAAAGAGGGCACACTCTATTTTAACCACACTTGGGAAAACGGGCTATTTCCCACAAGGAGTCATGAGTCCAGGCGTTTGGTTTTTGTGGATGTAGGAGTACCCGTAGTGGCGCAATGGCGTTTTACACAGCGGAAAACCACGGGATTGGGGCTCGATTTTTCTTGCTTGTGGTCTCCAGAATTATTTCGTTGGAATTTGGGGATTTCTATTCAGTTCGGCTTGGGTGCAACCGTACCTCGTCCAGCAAGTATTTTGCCTCCGCCCAAAATCATTCCGCAGGATGAATCGCCCGAAGGGCCAGTGAGAGAAGAGTTGGAATAGCACTTCAGGAATTTACTTCGCCTTGGAAGGATTGCTTGAATGGCTTAGTTTTGAACTGAACTGGGGTTCAGTATAATTCCATCAATTGCAATGGGTGAAATGTTTCAATACAAACTTTGGCTACCAATTTTATTGCTTCTGGCAACAGGGACTCCCTATGCAATGCCGCTATATTTTTCACCTTTGGAGTCGGAATGCCGGGAGACTGGTATGGCCTTCACAAATGATGCCCATTTCCTGACTTTAAATATGCTCGCGGATGAAGATCGGTACTACACCCAAGGGCTACATTTTTTCTGGGCGGATAGCCCTCGCAAATTATCTGATGCATGGACTCCAATTCGAAATCTGGGTGAACACCTCAACGCATCCTTGGTTTCCACCCACATCCGGTTGGGTCAGGACGTTTTTACACCCAATGACATTCAAGCTGCACCTCCTCTTGTGACAGACGACCGACCTTTTGTTGGTTGGTCCCATCTTGATGTGGGGCAGCGGATTTATTTCAATCAAGGAAGCCATGCGGCCCGATTGCACCTGCAAGCGAATCTAGGGCTAGTGGGGCCAGCCTCTTTCGCCGATGTCACGCAAATCGAATTCCATCGCATCCGTCGCCAAACCGCATCGCGTCCGGAATTGGATCCAGACCCATCGGCAGGATGGTCAAAACAATTGGGTTCAAAAGGCTTTCCCGGCCACGCGCAGTTCGTTGTCAATTATGGCTGGTCCATCTTTAGTGAAACGTACACGCATAAAATGGGTGGGCCTTCCAAAATTGGAACGGATCCAAAAATTGGAATGGATATAGGCGCGGAATCCGAAGCGGACTTCGGTTCGCTATATGGTAACATGGGTGTAGCCCTACAACTTCGGGCCGGGCGCATGACGCGCTCCGTATATTTTCCGATGCCAAATGGAAACGGAAAAAGTTGGGAGGCGTTTGGATTTGTGCGTAGTGAGATCAAGACCGTGGGATGGAATCAAGTATTGACAGGGGGTAATAGCCATCAGGTTTCGATATCGAATGGGTTGTGGCAGAATGAATTAGGCTTGGCCTTGCGCGGCGCTTTGCCATTTCCAGAACTTTCTCTGACAGGGTCGCTGTGGAGCCGTGAAACCAATTCCAATCCGATTCAGCCCTTCCAGCCCGGCCATACGGACTATCGCCCCGAACTGCAAGCGCGGTCACGGTGGATGGATCATGGATTCGGCACCGTGCGGCTGGCCTGGTATTGGTAGGTGTTTTGGTGATACATAAACGGAAGCAGGAGCCGGAATGAAAGAGTTAAGACTATTCCAAGTAGATGCATTTACCAAAAACCTATTCACTGGAAATCCCGCTGCAGTATGTCCTTTAGATAAATGGCTATCCGATGAATTAATGCAAAAAATCGCCATGGAAAATAATTTATCCGAAACGGCATTTTTTGTTGCGACTCCGACAGGGTTTCATCTGCGTTGGTTTACCCCAATCCAAGAGGTCCACCTTTGCGGTCATGCGACGCTTGCGGCCGCCCACGTATTGTTTGAGAGTCTTGGATATTCAAAATCGACTATCGAATTCCAAACATTAAGCGGGGTGCTGACAGTTTCTAAAAAATCCCAGCTATTGGAAATGGATTTTCCATCCCAAGAGCTCGTGCCTGTGGATGCGCCAGCGGCTCTTTTGGAAGCCTTCGCCATGCCTTCCGGAAAATGCTTGAAGGGCATGGATTATGTTTTGATTCTAGAAACCGAGCAGCACGTTCAAGCCGCCAAACCCAAAATGGATAAATTATGTGCTCTTGAACTGCGTGGTGTCGCGATAACTTCACGAGGCAATGATTGTGATTACGTCTGCCGTTTCTTTGCTCCAAAATTTGGCATTCCGGAAGATCCCGTCACAGGTTCGCTGCAAACGGTATTGGCTCCATACTGGGCGAGCCTGCTCGGTAAAAATGAATTGTACGCCAGGCAAATATCGACTCGTGGAGGTGAATTCCATTTAAAAATTGCGGGTGATAGAATATTGATTTCCGGTGAGGCAAAACTGTACCTGGATGGAAAAATATCCATCCCCTAAATCAAGTTCCTGCTTCACCCCCTTGCGTTTGAGTACGTAAAGTGGTACATGTTAAGCATGGCCTTAGACCCTCGTCACATTCTGACTATCCGTGCTTTTCAAATAGCGGAAGCCATCGATATCAAACGATGTCGGGTCGATTTTCCCGGGGAGCTGGTAGCCTCGGCCCCACAAGAGCTTTTTTTCCGACGCAAAGCCTCGCCAGAGGATGGCAGCGGCGAGCGGGAGCAAGGCTATCTGTATATTTTGGATTATGGCGTGGTGATTTTTGCCGGGCATGGAGATTTGGAAATGGCTGCTTTGATCAAAAAGTTGCAGGCTTTTTGCATCGGCACATTGGACAAGCGCATGGGTGAGGATTTTCGTGTGCATGCCGATGTGAGTGAGTTCGTTTTTGGATACAATGATATCCATGTACCGGCTTTCAATGAGGATGTTTTGCGCATCGTGATGTTATACGTGGGTCAATCCGCCGCGCTCGATCATTACGAGTTGCTAGTCAACCGCATGCTGGTTGAATCCGGAAAATTCAGCCATGAATTGGCGGAATATGGAAGGCTAAAAACCTCACGGCGTAATGTGCAACGGTTTATCGGCCGGACGCTCACGGTGCGCAATCGGATGGTCGACAATTTGTATATCATGGACGCCCCGGATATCACTTGGGAGAATGAGTATCTGGACAAAGTGGATCGCGGCATGAAAAAAACCTTCGACATTTTTGAACGATTCCGTTCCCTGGATTTCCAGCTTCGGGAAATAAAAGAGAATCTGGAGCTCTTCGCCGAACTGCTTCAGTTCCGGCAAAGCAATATGTTGGAGTGGATCATCATCGCCTTGATCTTTATCGAAATCGTGAACCTGTTTCGGTAGGGGGCTTCCAATCTGAGACAAAAATGTGGTTTAGTAGGCGTTAGTGGGGTGATTTGGCCAGCTTAGCGCATTTTTTGGGCAATTTTGCCGTTAAGGTGCTAAAATATTGCCGATGTAGATCATCCTGGGAAGGTTTGTCCTGAATGTCGGAAAGTAAGGATTCAAAAGAGCAGGATAAAAATGAAGCTTCGCTTAAGCGTATAGCCGAGCTAGAAGCCATGGTCGTCCAGTTGCAGCAGTCCATTGCATTGGTGGGCGCGCCCCTTCCGGCCAGAGAAGCCTTGCTCGCGGAAGTGGAAAAAACCGTACACCTCGGCAGTTGGTTTTTGAATCTCAAAACCAATGAAGTGCTCTGGTCAGAGGAGTTGTTTCGGATTCTCGGTATGGATCCCGCTACGGAAACAGCTTCCGTTGACCGGTTCTTTCAAGCCCTGCACCTGGATGATTCCCAATACGCGATCAGAAATATGGAAATCCTGGTCCAAACACATAGGCTTGTGCCCAGCGAGCTTAGAGTTGTCTGGAAAGACGGCACGGTGCGTGAAGTTGTCACCAGTGGAGCTGTAATACTTGGTGCTGATGGCGAAGTTGAGCGCGTGGTGGGTACGGTAATGGATCTGACCGAATCCCGCAGGGCGGATCGCGAAAGAAAACAAATGGAAAGCCAGCTCCGCCAATCCCAAAAGATGGAAGTGGTAGGACGCATGGCGGCCGGCGTCGCGCATGACTTCAATAATCTTTTGACCATCATATCCGGAAACGCCGATCTCATGATGGAGGAAGTTAAGGACGAGCGGCTTCGTCGCATCATGGATGCTGCCGAGGTAGGCGCCACAGTAACACGGCAACTATTGGCTTTTAGCCGCCAGGCGGTGGTCAAACTTATTCCTTTGGACCTTAAAGCCTCGGTGCGTGATTTGGTTCGATTGTTAGGTCGGCTGCTTGGAGAAGACATCCAAATCCGTTTGGACTTGGGTACGGAGCCTGCCGTAATACTTGCGGATCCGGCCCAGATCCAACAAATATTGCTCAACCTGGCCATCAATGCCCGCGATGCCATGCCCACGGGGGGCGAGCTTTTCTTTTCCGCGGACGAATCCTTTGGCCCCCCTTCCACGGAAGACTCTTCCGGAGATGGCAGGGGGTCCAGCATGTCCAGGCGTTGGGTGGAATTGTCCGTTAAGGATACGGGAAAAGGTATGGACGCCAATACCCGTGAACGGGCCTTTGAACCGTTCTTCACCACCAAGGAAATTGGTAAGGGCACGGGTTTGGGTCTGTCGACAGTGCAGGATATCGTCTCCCAGTTTTCGGGAACCATCCATATTGCTTCGCAGACGGGTTTTGGAACCAAGGTAACCGTGAGGTTTCCCTATCATACTGAACCTATGGCCAAATCCGTGGTCGTCAATGAGGAGGCTGCGCAGAAGGGTTCCGAGACGATTCTGCTCGTGGAGGACAACGCGGATCTCCGCGAGCTCATCGCCACTTTTTTAGCGTCCGCTGGTTATCGAGTGCTGTCTGTGGGCCGTCCAAGCGAAGCAGAAGCACTCTGGAATACCGAAGGTGAAACGATTAACCTGCTGGTATCGGATATGGTCATGCCGGAAAAATCCGGAATGGAATTGGCCAAAAGTTTGGCTGGTCGGAAACCAGGGCTCCGAATACTGCTTATTTCCGGGAATGCACCGAGCCAGAACCAGTTGGGAGACGCCGCGTTCCTCCAAAAACCATTTACCCGTAACGAGCTGCTCATTGTCGTTCGCAAAGCTTGCGATGGCATGCCCACTCGCTTCGGGCCACCCAAGGGAATCGAGGCGCGAAGCAAGCCAAGACCCAAATTGTCGCCCTTTCTGTTTGGACCTTCTTCAGATTCCCCTCAAGTTCAGTAACGCATACGTTTTCTTGCCGGTAACTTTCCATTTTCCTAGGTTTAAAATTGAAAAAAGACCAAAAATCACCTCAGTTCCGGTTTGGCCTCCAGTTCCTTTCCGGTCGAAGTGGAGCCTGCTTTGTTGAGTGAGTACGTGTCCTTTATCCTCTATGGATGCTTAGTCGTTTTTGTAGGCGTGGCAGCGATAACCTTGTCTTCCTTGCTCGGACCCCGAAAGGTTTACAGCAAGGCCAAGTTCGAACCCTATGAATGCGGTGTTGACCAAGTCGACAATCCCCACAAACCCTTTGCGCTGAAATTCTATTCCTTCGCCCTCCTATTCATTCTTTTCGATATTGAAACCATTTTCCTTTTGCCCTGGGCCATGGGATTCAAGCATTTGCTGCATACCGGGGCCTTACCGGCGGTGCTGTTCTTCCTGGCCATTTTGGGGCTGGGCCTTTTCTACATCATCAGGACAAAGGCTCTGGAATGGGAATAAGCGGTTCGAACAACGATTATACGACCACGACCTTGGACGCCGCCGTGAACTGGGCGCGCGCCAATAGTCTGTGGCCCATGCCCTTTGGGGTTGCGTGCTGCGCTATCGAGATGATGGCCGCTTTCATGGCGAAATACGATACAGCCCGATTTGGATCCGAGGTCATGAAATTCAGTCCCCGCCAATCGGACTTGCTCATTGTATCCGGACGCATCTCCATAAAAATGATGCCGGTATTGCAGCGCATCTGGGAGCAGATGCCTGAGCCCAAATGGTGCATTTCGATGGGCGCCTGCGCCAGTTCCGGCGGAGTATTCGATACCTATACTTTGATCCAAGGCATCGATCAATTTATTCCCGTGGATGCGTACATTCCCGGCTGCCCACCGCGCCCGGAAGGCTTTCTAGATGCGCTCATGTTGGTGCAAGAGAAAGCCAAACGCGGACAAGCCAAATCGCAGGAGTTCGTTTCCGCCGATGCCAGTTCCGACCCCTCCGGTTCCGTAGCGTATCGAAGCCCGGACAAGAACTACCGCCATGGCGTAGACCATAGCAAGCCGGAATCCGGAAAACAGGCATGATCGTTTATAAGCCGGAAAATCATCTACAGGTTATCGCCAAGGTGGAAGCCTTTGCCGGGGAGCGCTTGCTCGGCCGCGAAGAAAAATCGCATTACCACCAGCTTCGCGTACTGGGTGCACACGCTCACGATATGCTGCGCTTTTTGAAAGAAGATGCCGCCCTCGGCTTCACGCTGTTCATCGACTTAGCCGGTGTGGACTACCTCCGGTATCCAGTTGCCCAACCAGAACGGTTCGCGGTGGTTTATACGCTGTGTTCACCCATTTTGGGCGTCAAGGTACAGGTCAAAGCTTTTGTTTCCGATTCCGAACCGCGTATCGCGTCAGTTACTGATCTTTTTGCTGGCGCCAACTGGACGGAACGGGAAGTGTGGGATCTCTATGGAATCGAATTCCCCGGGCACCCGGATCTCAAACGGATTCTAATGCCCGATGATTACGACGGCCATCCCTTGCGCAAGGACTACCCTTTACGCGGCCGCGGGGAACGTGGCAACTTCCCCGTGTACCATGCGACGGAAACCAAGCCCAAGGGAGACGCTTAAGATGTACGCCTATGATCAGGAAATCGTAGAGCGCGAAGAGAACACCGTGCACATGAATGTCGGACCATCGCATCCTGCCATGCATGGAACGCTTCGCATCAAGCTGGAAGTCAAAGGCGAGCGGATTGTAAATGCGGAGCAGGAAATTGGATTTCTGCATACCGGTTTTGAAAAGCTGGGGGAATACCGGAGCTACAACCAGTTCATCACTTTGACCGACAGGCTGAATTATTTTTCTCCCCTGTCCAACAATATCGGATTCGCGTTGGCCTCGGAAGAGCTGCTGGGCATTCAAACTCCTAGGCGCTGTCAGGTCATCCGCACCTTGTTGGCGGAGCTCTCGCGGCTCGCTGACCACAGTCTTTCCGTCGGGGCCATGACCATGGACCTTGGTGCTTTTAGTTCCATCTTGTGGACCTTCATTGAACGCGAAAAACTCTACGATGTTTTCGAAGCCGTGACCGGTACCCGGCTCACCACCAGCTACACGCGCGTCGGCGGCCTGGCATTTGACCTGCCGGCAGACTTTGAAAAGCGCGTACTCGCCATCCTGGATACGATGAGCGAAACGCTGGATAAGCTTCGCGATAGTTTTTACAAGAACCGCATCTTTCTAGACCGCGTGGAAGGCATCGGCATCATCACCAAAGAGGAAGCACTATCCTACGGTCTGACCGGACCCATGGCACGCGCCTCCGGCGTTCCCTACGATTTGCGGAAGTTTCGTCCTTACCTCGTTTATAACGAGCTGAAATTTGAAACTCCGGTTTATACCGAAGGCGACACTTTGGCCCGCTATAAGATTCGCATCGATGAAATGGTCCAGAGCATTGCCATTATTCGACAAGCGCTCAAGCTGCTTGAGCCCGGTCCCATCAATTACGAGGATCAGAAACGAACCTTGCCGGATAAAACGTCTACCTATACGGATATGGAATCGCTCATCCATCACTTTAAACTGGTGATGCCCGGTGCCGATCACGGCATTCATTGCCCCGTTACCGATATTTATTCGGCCACGGAAGTTCCGAATGGGGAATTGGGTTTCCACTTGGTTTCCGACGGCACGTCAACTCCATACCGGGTGCGCATCCGGCCGCCTTCCTTCATCAACTACCCCATTTTCAGCAAACTGCTCAAAGGCGTGATGATGGCGGACATGGTCGCCATGCTCGCATCCTTCAACATCATTGCCGGGGAGCTGGACAGGTGAGTCAAAATATTGGGAGCACAAAGATTCTGAAAGAATTGTCGTCCGACAGGATGCGGCAGTTTCACGACTATGCCGAGGAGTATCCCAATAAACGTTCGGCGCTGATGATGGTACTGCGTCTGGCCGAAGAGGAATTTGGTTCGATTACCGATGAAGCTATGGAAATCGTCGCCGGGCTATGCAATGTCAACGTCTCGCATGTGCAGGGCATGGTCACCTTCTACACCCATTTCAAACGGCCCTTCCACGGCAAACATCGCTTTATGGTTTGCGCCACGCTGATGTGCGCGCTGGAAAACAACACCAGTCAGGCGCTGAAACAAATCAAGGATCGACTCGGCATCGGGCCCGGACAAATTACGGCCGATGGCCTGTTCTCTTGCGAAAAAGTGGAGTGCCTGGCCGATTGCGACAAACCACCCGTGGTGCAATGCGATAGCGAGCATTTCTGCGCCATGAAGGGCCCGGCCCTCGATGCCTACATGGACAAATTGATCCAGGCTGCGGGCAAATCCGTGGACGAGTATCGGACCAAGGCTCCAGTGGATATGGACGCGCGCGTGCCAACCCTTCCTTCCCATTATGATTTTGTGGGCGAAGCCACCTTGACCACGCATGTGCCTGGCCCCTTGGCCAACCCTTTCTCCGTTCCCGTTGCTGATGGAGTGACCGGTTCCGGAAAACCCTATAGCGCAAGCGCAGCAACCGCTAACAGTGCAAACGTTGCGGATAGCAGGAATGGAGCAAAACATGGCTGATGTGCCCGTACCAGGTGCCGCGCCAGTGGTTCCTGCGCCTAAACCTGTGGTTCCATTTTCACCAGTCCTGCTTAAACATATTCACGAGCCAGACTCGCATACCCTATCGCATTACCTGGCCCGAGGCGGCTATGCCACCGCACGCAGTCACATAGGAGTTACTGTACCCGGCGACTTGATCAAGCTCGTCGACACTTCCGGACTGCGGGGACGAGGCGGTGCCGGTTTTCCAACCGGTAAGAAGTGGAGCTTTCTAGCTAAGGGGACGGGCAAACCCATCTACCTAGCCGTCAATGGGGATGAAAGCGAGCCGGGCACATTTAAAGACCGGTATTTACTGGAACGCGATCCGCATCAATTGGTGGAAGGGGTTATTCTAACCTGCTATGCCATTGGGTCCAAGCATGCCTTCATTTATCTGCGTGGCGAATTCATCCTTGGCTATGAGCGTTTGCTTGCTGCAGTTCAAGAAGCCAAGGCTAAAGGTTTTGTCGGCAAGGGAATATTCGGCACGGGGGCAGGAACTGTAACAACAGGTTCTGGAACCGGTGGTGCGGAGACTCAACCCGCCGTGGACTTGACCATCACCGTGGTGCGTGGGGCCGGGGCCTATATATGTGGCGAAGAAACCGGCATGCTGTCTTCCATCGAAGGCGGTCGCGGATACCCGAAAATCAAACCGCCTTTTCCGGCCGTGTCCGGATTGTTCGGCTGCCCGACTATCGTCAATAATGTTGAGACCATTTGCGCGGTTACCCATATCGTCAAGCACGGTGCGGATTGGCATAAGCAATGGGGCACGGAAAAAAGCGCCGGATTCAAGATCTTTTGTTTGTCCGGCGCGGTTAAGAAACCGGGTGTGTATGAAGTCCCCCTCGGCATCCCCATGCGGGAGATGATAGACGTTTATGGCGGTGGCCTTAAAGAGGGCCGTACCCTCAAGGCGGTAATACCCGGAGGCCTTAGCGCACCCGTGCTCACGCCTGAGATGGTAGACAAATGCACGCTGGATTATGAAAGTCTCGCTGCACTGGGTTCCATGCTTGGCTCTGGTGGCATCACCGTGTTGGATAATCAGGTGGACATGATATCCGCCATATACAATACGATGCGATTCTACCATCATGAATCTTGTGGGCAATGCACGCCATGCCGCGAAGGCACCGGTTGGCTGGAGAAAGTGACACATCGACTTCACCATCATGACGGCCGCGAGGGTGATGTGGAGCTACTTGCCGACATCGCCAAAAACATGCGTGGACGCACCATTTGCGTGTTGGCGGATGCCGCCGCCATGCCGATGCAAAGCTACTTGCAGCATTTTAAACAAGACTTTGTGGCCAAGGCCAAGGCCAACGCCTTCGTGGAAAAACAGCGTACCTATCGCGATGAAATCACTCCCACCGCTAAAAAACTCTCCGCTCAAGGACCCGGCCCCAGCGCCATGGATGTGGGCTCCGAGCAGGACAAGGGATAAGATGACCAAGGAAGTGAAGATCAAAATCGACAATAAGGAAGTCACCGTTCCCGCCAACTGGAATGTGCTCAAGGCCTGCCAGGAAAACGGTGTCGACGTTCCGCATTATTGCTATCACGAAGATCTTTCCGTCGCTGGAAATTGCCGCATGTGCATGGTGGGCGTCAAAGGCGCGCCGCGTCCCGTAGTCGCCTGTGCCCAGCCCCTGACGGAAGGCATGGAAGTCACCACCAAGGGTAAGGATGTTGAAGACGCCCGTAAAGCGGTGATGGAATTCATGCTCATCAACCACCCGCTCGACTGCCCGGAATGCGATCAGTCTGGGGAATGCCGCCTCCAGAATTACAGCTATGCGCATGGCCGCGATCACGGCCGCTTCTACGAAGAGAAGGTCATCAAGTCCAAGGCCACCATGGGTCCGCATGTCAAGTATTGGGGCTCGCGCTGCATCGTTTGCACGCGCTGCGTGCGCTTTACCGACGAAGTCAGCGGAACCGGTGAACTCGGTGTCATCTATCGCGGGGATAAAAGTGAAATTGCTCTTTTCCCGGGCCAGGTTTTGGACAATCCCCTCTCGCTCAATACCGTGGACATCTGTCCGGTAGGCGCGCTCGTGTCTTCGGACTTTCTTTTTCAAAGCCGGGTTTGGAATCTGCACTCGCGTCCTTCCGTTTGCTCAGATTGTTCCGTAGGCTGCAATACCCGCGTGGATATGGATGCCAAGGACAGCATCAAGCGCATCGTCCCCAGGCGCAATAATGCCGTGAACAAAGAATGGATGTGCGATTCGGGTCGGCTCAGTTTTCCTTACGTGAACGAAAACCGCTTGATGAAGCCGATGGTGGATGGCAAGGATGCGTCCTGGAAAGATGCGCGTAAGGCTACCGCCGAATTGTTAAACATGCCGGGAATTGTCATTCTGGTCAGCGCTTGGAATACCAACGAAACCTTTGCGGCGCTTAAGGCTGCGGTAATGGACTCATTCCCCAAAGCTCGATTGCATGGCTATGCGAATCCGGGTAGTGCCGATCAAGTATTCCCGGGCTTTACCATCAGTGGCGATAAAAATCCAAATCGGGCTGGCATGCAGGACATACTGGGTATCGATGCAGATGCTTCTCTACAGGATTTGGCCGCCGACAAGGCCTCCATTGGCACCTTGCTGCTTGTGCACAATATTCCCGGATATTCCCTGACTAAGGAACTCAAGTCGATTCTTGATAGAACCGAGCGGGTGGTCTTGATGGATTTCGCGCACACGGAACTTCTCAGATACGGTAACGTAGCCGTTGCCTTACCCACGCTCACCACATTTGAGAAAAGCGGAACCTTTGCGAATCGAACCGGCATCCCTCAAAAGTTTGACCCGGTGATGGAGCCCAAATCGTTTGGCCGTTCGGAAGCGGAAATGCTTTTGGAAATCGTGCGCGAAGCGAAGTCTCCGGCCCAAGGCGTGGCTGGCGCTAAGGTGAAAGCATAATATGGATTTGATACTCGCCATTCTCACGAATTTCTGGGTCATCCTGGCTATTAAAATGGGCATTGGACTGGGATTGTCCATGGGCATGGTTCCGGTGATGGTGTATCTGGAACGGAAGATCAGCGCGCGTTTTCAGCTTCGCGTCGGCCCCAATCGCGTGGGGCCATTCGGCATTTTTCAGCTTATCGCCGATTCCATCAAAATTATGTGGAAGGAGGATTTCTTTCCTCGCAATACCGACAAACTTATTTTTCTGGCCGCCCCGATTCTGGCTTTCATACCCGGCATGCTTTCCTTTGCCTTGATACCGGTGGGAATCGGGACAGGAAATGAATATCTGGGCCCAGGCGGAGTGATGGCGATATCGTATATCAGCATGGGGCTTTTGGTTATCATGGCCGTGTCTTCCATTTCCGCCTACGGAATTGCATTGGCGGGTTGGGCTTCCAATAACCAGTTTGCCCTCCTCGGCGGCATCCGCTCCTCCGCGCAGCTCATCAGTTATGAAATCGTCATGGCCATGGCCGTGGTCACTTTGGTGATGATGACCGGTACTTTGAATTTGGCTGAAATCGTCCAGCAGCAGGCCGTACCCCTGTTTCACTTTTCCTTTCTGCCGGATTGGGTCAATGCGCTGTTTCCCTCCTGGAATATTTTCCGCCAACCCCTAACCTTCCTGTTATTCCTCATCGCCGCTTTTGCCGAAACCAACCGCGCGCCTTTCGATTTGCCGGAGGCGGAACAAGAACTGGTGGGCGGGTACCATACCGAGTACACGGGCATGCGCTATGCTTGGTTTATGAACGCGGAATATGCGGCCTTGTTTACCATGTGCGCCATTCTGACCACCCTGTTTTTAGGCGGCTGGACCTTTCCCGGCTTCGCGTGGCTAGCCGCCCATCTGCCCTGGTACTTGACGGCACTGTTAAGTTTCGGAACCTTTATGGGAAAAATCTTTTTCCTGATTTTCTTTTTCATGTGGGTGCGCTGGACGCTGCCCCGCTTCCGCTGGGATCAATTGATGAAGTTGGGCTGGAACACTTTGATTCCGCTGGGACTGGTCAATATCATCGGTACCGCCTTGTTCTTGGAATACGTGGCGTCCAGATTTGGATTCGGAGCTTAATATGACCAGTGCAAATCCAGCAACCCCGGCCAAGACCGAAGTCGATCAACCGGAAAATCAGCCCGGAAATCAGCCCGGAAAATCCAAAACCTACGATCGCCTATCCTGGTATACGCGCTTTTATATTCCCGCCATCGCCAAGGGCATGACCATCTCCTTAGGTCAGTTTTTCAAAAAGCCCGTGACCATCAACTATCCGGAGCACAAGCCGAAAATCAGCGAACGCTTTCGCGGCGAGCATCGGCTCACCAAGGACGCGGATGGCAATATGAAATGCGTAGCCTGTTACATGTGCGCTACGGCCTGTCCCGCACTGTGCATCACCATCGAAGCCCAGGCTGCACCTCCGGAATGGGAAAACCGCGACAAGATTCCCAAGGTATTCGAGATCGATATGCTCAAGTGTATTTATTGCGGATACTGTGTTGAAGCCTGCCCCAAAGAAGCCATTGAAATGACGAATAAAGTGCCTCAGGTGTATGACAACCGCCAGGCCTTTATCTACGGGCTCGACAAGCTTCTCAACAATTGATCGTTCCTGCCTGACCGGAAGGATTCCTTTGCGACTTTTATTTTCTGGCGTATCAGCTCTATCCATCCTATCAGCCCTATTGATCAATGCCTGCACCGCGCCCCGCTCTGTCCTCATTTCTCCAGACGCATTGCCCAAGGGTCATTTTCAGGCGGGTGGAAATTTCGAATTCAATATTCCCACCCAAACGGCAGCCGCACTGTATGGAGGGCTGGAGTCGGGCGTAAAATCCATTTATGCTCGCGCTAACTCAGGCACTCCCGCACCCATTACGGCCGATTCCCTGAATGACCTGACCAAAGGCATGATTGCCTATGCCCTTGACCCTTTAGGGCCCCAGCCCGGTTTCTTCCTGCGCTATGGATTCTGGCCCCGTTTTGACGCGGGATATCATCGGGATGGCGGCGTCAACGCTTATAATTTGCGATGGCAGTTTATGGGTCCCATCTCAGGGGATTCCACAGCATCCTCCTCGGCCTGGCGCGGCAGTCTGGCTGTGCAGTACAGTCAGCAAAGTTATGAATTGCCTTCTGTGGCAGGTTTGGATAAGCTGCAAAAGATCCTGAAATTCGAATTCAACCGTAAGGATATTCTGGTCCCGATTATTTTCGGAAAGCCTTTTGGCCCGCATGGGCGATTTGGAAGTTTCGGCGTCGGAGGAGCTTATAATCTTTCTTTAATCGATTACGGATCGGAAATTCTGAATCTGGTCGAACGCGTCTCGCCCGGTGTCACCAAACCTTTTGATCCCATCCAAGGAAAGAAAAAGATTTCCGCTTATGGTGGATTCGCAAATGTGCGTTTGGGTTATCGATGGGCGTATGCAGTTGGATCTTTAGCCGGTTACTGGCAGGATTATGGAGATTTCCAATTGTTCGGAGGAAAATCCGTGGCCTTATCCGGCGTGACTCTGGTGCCGGCGCTGGGGTTGGAATTCCTTTTTTAAGCCTTTTTACCTTAAATACCATGAAAATATTGAGTCTATCCATGTAATATCATGGTATATTATATCTATGCTACCCCGTTCAGTTCTTTTAAAGACAGTTCGACAGGCGTTGGGCCGCAGTCCAATCCTGGTATTGGCAGGGCCAAGGCAGTGCGGCAAAACCTATTTAGCCAGGGAATTTCTCAACGAGAATTCCGCCAATTATTTTGATTTAGAAGATCCGACAAGTTTGGCGCGACTAGAAGAACCCATGACGGCCTTGGGCGCATTACAGGGATTGATAGTCATTGATGAGGTGCAAAGAAGACCCAATTTATTTCCTGTGCTGCGCGTGCTCGTGGATAGAAAAAAGAATCCAGCGCAATTTTTGATTCTAGGAAGCGCTTCGGGAGATCTGCTTCGGCAAACCTCCGAAAGTCTGGCCGGTCGCATGGAGCGCATCGTAATGGCTGGTTTCAACCTGAATGAATTAGGCAGGGAATCAGAAAACAAGTTATGGCTGCGCGGTGGGTTTCCTCGTTCTTATTTGGCGGATAGCGATGCGGACAGCCTTTCCTGGCGCAAAAATTATCTGCAAACCTTGCTGGAAAGGGATTTCCCTCAATGGGGTGTGCGCGTCTCCGCGGCAATGCTGCTCCGTTTCTGGACGATGTTGGCGCATTATCACGGGCAGATTTGGAATGGAGCCGAGCCCGCCCGGGCATTAGGCGTCAGCCAATCAACCATTCGCCATTATCTGGATTTGCTCACCGATGCTTTTATGCTGAGGCAATTGCCGCCTTATTTTGCCAATATTCAAAAGCGGCAGGTCAAGGCACCTAAAATCTATATACGGGATAGCGGCCTCCTGCATCAATTATTGGGTGTGGATTCGGCCAAAGCGTTGCTGACGCACCCTAAAATTGGCGCCTCGTGGGAGGGCATGGTCATTGAACAGGTATTGGCTACCGTACCACATGAGGAGGCATTTTTCTGGGCCACCCATCAAGGCGCTGAGATCGATTTGGTTTTGCGATGCGGGGGAGCGTTGGTGGGTATTGAGTGCAAGCGAATCGATGCACCCCGGCTGACGCCTTCTATTCGCAATGCTTTGGATAATTTGAAATTATCTAGAATTGTGGTGCTGTATCCTGGGAATAAACGCTACCCGATAGCGGATAAGGTTGAAGCGGTTCCCTTGCAAGCCATAGCTGTTGGAGACACTCTTTTCAATTAATGCTCGAATCGAATATAGGAAACTACATATGACGTATTCATTCTTCCTGGTATTCGCCACCTTGTGGATTCTTTTTCTGGGTTGGCGAGTCAAAATATTCTCCGGAAAAAAATCAGCCCTGCTTCTCCTTTTGGCATGGGCGGTCTGGCTGATATACACATCCTTACTCGCGCGATCCGGAATTTTAACCAGTCCATCTATGCCGCCGCGTTTACTTCTTTTGTTGGTTCCTATTCTTTCCATGGCGATTTGGATGAGCCGAAGTGCGTATGCCACTGTCATGGCAAGGAAATTTCCCATGCGGGAATTGATTGGCCTGCAATCATTCAGAATCCTTGTTGAAATCTTCCTCAATCAATTGCGGAAGGAAGGATTGGTTCCCGAAGCCATGACTTTTCATGGACAAAACTTCGATATATTGATTGGCATTTCAGCTTTGGTACTTTATCTGGTTTGGAATCGGATTCCGAACCAACCCGTGATCAGCAGGCTTTGGAACATCCTTGGGCTTGTGTTTCTGGCCAATGTGGTATTGACGGGCATCCTATCGGCTCCTGGGCCCCTACATGTCCTCAACCTGGAACACCCCAACATCGCCATCACCCAATTCCCGTATGTATTTATTCCCGCGCTTTTTGTACTATCTGCATTCTGCTTGCATATTCTTGCCTTAAAGAGCATACGGCTTCAAAATACTTTAGACTAAGTGCCGAATTTATAGGCCAGGGTAACTTCCAAATTCATGACCACCAGGTCTCCCATATTGGCACATTTTAGGAATCGATCTTCTTTATGGAATTTTTGCAAACCTAATTTCAATTCCTGAGTTTTTTCCGGAAGAGAGAGCTCTCCGAATTTCATGGCTTCGGTGAGCATGGTCACTTGGGCTTTGGCGAAGTTGAGCCTTCTGGCAATTAAAGTTCTTTCTTCCAATTGATATTGTCGAATGGTTTGGGGATTCAAAATCTGAATGCACAAATCGACTACGCGCCGGTTTTCCGGGAAGAATTGCGGCAAATAAACATTTATTTTTCCCTCATAACTCTGCTGGTCAAAATCAATTGCCCGCACGCGGTATTGTTCATCTTCAAAATCCGGAGTGATATCAATGACATAATTATACGAGCGCATATCTCCCAGCAAACGGGCAAAACAACGCTCATTGAATTTGACGAACTCCTTGGCAATGCGAACTTTGTTTGTGGAGGTTCTGTCCAGAATTTCGGAAAGAAAAATATCCCCCGGAATTCCAGCAATATGTTCTTCGATGAGCGTGTTGCCACTGACCATATAATTGATGCGATTGGGCGACAGAATATCTTCCAATTCCAGACCGTATATACGCGAGGCATCGGCCTTTTTAACATAGAAGTGATCGTAATTGTCATTGTATTGATTTACGATTCGCACCCGAAAAGGATTGGAATTTCCAAAAGTACAGAAATCCACCCGTTCCACGCCAAGGTGATCGGTTATGCTTAAGTCTCCGGCCGCCTTCAATTGCGAATACATGAAAGTAAGGCCTTTAAAAATATCATTCGCATCGCTCTGACTATACAGACAGGTCGCCCAAAGCGTGTCATTGTCGTGCTTGTCGATTAAAGGCACAGCCTCGGTATAGCGCATCAAATCATCGTACTTAACGGGAAGGTCCCTCGACCGCGTGAAGGTATTAAGGTATTCCGATAAAGGCTCGCTGACCGGGATAAGTTTTTTCTTGCGCGAAATAATTTTCATATCTGTAAATATACGGTCTAATCAATTTAAAATCATCAATAGTTTTGTTGCGCTAGGGAAATTATAAGTCGAATTCCAGGCCAGCCATCATAAGACCTTGCGCGTACTCGACACCCGGATCATATAGCTGGTATAAAGTGTGCCTGCGTTCCGTAGGGGACACGTTGCGGACGTCTCCATGCGTGTCGCGAAGCAGATAATCGTATTTCACATTCCACCGATCTGGAAGCCAAGGAGTGTCGCCCCAAGATTCAAAAAAGGTGGACGATATTTTTGCTCCGATAAGTCGGGAAGTAAAAGGATACCAGCGTATGTCCGCTGATCGGTACGTTTCGTGGCCGCTGTAGTATTCCTTGGCGAAAAAAGTTCCCGATTGCCGATAGAGTCGACCCCGTAGCTCTACAATTGTCCCTTCCCAGAGATTTTGGTCCAAGTGACAATCCAGCGTGCCAGATTCCATACGCCATTCATCCTGATAGATTCGTCCATCAAGGTTTATCGAGCCAAGCAAAGAACTTAAACGGTAGCCCTGGATGATTTGTGCAGATACAGTGACCGCCTGTTTGTGATCGGGCACCTTTTCTTGAATCATGTTGCCGTTAGAATCGATAGGTGGTGTATAGGGGTGCCCCAGGAACCCCCAACTGTTTTGGAAACCGATGGTCCCGCTAACCATGGTGAGTGGCGTCAGCAACTGAGTTAGGGAAAGGCTGGTGCTTTGGATTCTTTTTTTTCCGCCTTGTCCTGCAAACGGTGCCATGGGTGTAAACTCATCGAAAAATTGGGCATGAGAAAGACTCACGGTGGTATTGCGTTCATTGAAGTCCCAGGCTAAGGAACCTGAAGGCCCAAAGGAAAAATAGTCGTTTTCCCAACTGTTATAGAAACCGGCCGTTGCCACTACGCCAGCATGCGAAAAGGTAATCGAAGGATTTTCGGAATGGCGGAATTCAATTTTCGATGCGCCGCTCACTCCATCCATTTGTTGGCCCACGCCGGTTCCAAGGCGTCTAGATGCGCCAGTCACTACATCAAACTCCTGTTCCAAAGTAATGTTCCACATGCGACCCAGCATTTTTCGAAACAAAAAAGCGGGAGTATGGTTCCAAACCCTATTCCTATCCCAGAAATATTCGTGTTTAAGTACAAGTAAATCTCCCGTTTCGCTCGCTATTACCGGGAGCAATCCAGCGAATGCTAGAGTCAAAACTTTTTTCAGCAACCGCAACCGCCACCCGATCCCGAGCTGCCGCCGGTAGTGCCTTCACGGCGCGGAAAGTCATGGCTTTCCAGTGATGCCTCCAACGGATCTTTTAGTTTTTGCATGACAGGGTCACTTAAATATTCCCGATCCTTTTGATGTACTCTAGCGCAGCCGCATAAAATGCAAAGACTGGAAAGGAATGCGCAAATGAGTCTAAGAATAGTGAGTCGAATCAATCATTCCACCTGTAGGCATCGCTTAAGGACTCATGGCAGGTGATGGCGGAACAAGTCAGGTTTTTTGGATTGAAAGATGCGGTAGTCGAATGGCCAGCGACCACATCGTTTTCTGCGAATTCAATATCGAGGTGGCGATCAAAATGCTTCCGGGAAGTGCGCCATGGAACCATTTCGTTTTTTTTCACATAGGACCGAATCAGAACATCGATTTCAGCTGCCAAGGCCGCGCCACGGGTAGTGTCAACATTGGAGTACGGTAAAGGTCGAAAGGTTTTGCCATCGACAGAAAAATGGGCAATGGCACTCTGATGGCAATCCATGCAGGTCATCAAACCATTCAGTCCAGGTTTTTGCGACATTTATTCCATCAAGTCCTTGGAAAAAAGATGATGGCGGTGGCTGCCTTCGTCTGGAGGATAGGCGTGACAACTTGCACAATTAGGAGCAGCTCCGATCCCAGCATCATTGCTGTCAACGAGCGCCTTTTCCGGCCACAATTTGGGAACGAGTTCACAGCCCGAAAGGCACAATAGGCATGCAAAAAGGCTTAGCTTAATGGATGGCAACATTTCACCTTTATTATAAATCAAAAACCAGCACTTCAGCATCCGTTTCAGCCCGAATCAGAATTTTCCGCTCTTCCTCCAGTCCCGCCCCATCACCAGCCTGCATCTCCACCCATTCCCCCGCGCCCCTCAGCTACCTGCAATTCAACCTCCACACCCGCATCCAACACGGTTGCATACACACGCGCATCCTGGTCAATGGAAAGCGAACCCTCCGCCTCATCCGGAGAAGCCATGAGACAAAGTCGATTCTTTCGGTTCTCCAACGGAAAATTCCGATCCTCATACCGCGGCGCCACACCACGCTTTGCAGGTACAATCCAAATCTGCAAAAAATGCGCGGACACGATCGCCGTCCGTAAGACGTTTCACTTCGGGCCTTTCCGCGCCTGCCGCGCTGCGCCTTTCGGTTCCCGCGCAGGCTACGCACGGCGGGGCCTAGCCGGGACGTCCGGCCGTCCGCGATACGGCCACCCTTTACATAATGTCGTTTATGCAAACTCGCCCTTGGCGAGTCCGGTTCTTTCCAGACCTTCGCGAAACAGGTCCTTATGCAAACGTCCCGGTTTCAGATACGCGGCCTGGCCGTGTATCCCTGGCCCCAACTCCGGCCCACCACCCGAGGCAAGATTCCCGATATTATTCTATGTGACAAGTTAAGAGCGTATTCCATTCATACACCAGCCAAGGAGAAACCCTAAGTAACCAAGGAATCCTAATGCCGGAAGCCAGGCCGTGATTTTGGCTGGGATCACTAAATGGGCAAACGTTCCTTCAGCATGCCTGCAGAAAGCGGAATCAAATGCGAACAAAAGAATGGAAAGGGAAACCAGGACAACGGTCCAAAAGGTATGTTCCCTGGCCGTCCGATTTTCTTCTAGGGCCTTTAAGGCCACACTGTTGTTTGTTTCTGCGGCAAACCGGATATAACTTGCCTCTGAGACTTCAATTTGGGTTTCTGTGTGGCTGGAAAAAACGCCAATCGTTGCCAACTTCAATTCAAAAAGAAGAAATGGCTTTATCAATCGGAACAGCATGCCATAGGGCAAGGCGAGAAAAAGGAAATGACAAAGAAGCTTCGGGATATTTTCCTTGGAATAATCCCATTTGAGCAAGGGGGTAAGGCTTAAAACGTGGGTACAAAGATCGCAGAAGAGCAAGAAAGATACGGCAAAAAGAATCGGCGTGAGACTCAATTTCGAACCTTTGAAAAAAGGCGGCAGGGAAACCGGAATAGGCGTCATAGAAAATCCTTTTCTTGGCTTTTGTATCTGGTAAATGAAAGCTCAGGAATATGAGATGTTTAGACGATTCAGCCCGGTCGACGGGAAACTATCTTTTACCCAGCGATTTCTATCTATAGCTCTCCGAGGGAATGTCCGTTGCGCGGTAATAACAGATTTCCTCCCCTGGGGGCAGCCTTCCGGCTACCCCCACCTCCTATTCGGATTTCCCGTTCGATATTCACAAGCCTTGACCGATTCCGCCGCCAACCCCAAAATAAAGGAATGGATCTGGAAAGGGCGGAGTGGGTATTTTCTTGCGAAGTCTTCCGCATGAAAATGCTGGAGGCCAAAAAGGCCGGCATCTCAATTCAGTCCCCGGCGCGTCCGGTGCTTCAAAATCCGGAATGCCTGGAGCTTCTGGGCGGATTGCAATTTCATCACGACGACGATTCGTATAAGCGCCTATTCAAAAGTGAAGCGGAAGGGCGTGCTCCATCGAGATTCGCTCACCCCCTTTGATTTTCCTTCTTCGGAAAATCTATCCAAGCCAAGTGAGCTAAAGGAAACGGGCTACCGGCTGCTTGAAGAGTTCGGAAAGAGCCTTGGCAACATTCTTACTGATGGCCCTGTGCCCGGTTTCCAAATCGGAGACGTAGCGGCGGGAAAGACCACCAAGCTTTTGTCCCAGTTCGTCCTGGGTCAGGTCTTTGTTCTCCCGATAGATTCGCAGATACTTACCCGGCGTCATGGCATTTTTGCGGGCTTTGTACCAATCTGTTTCGAATACGTTGACGATTTCTTCGTCCGCATCCTCCCTGAGGACGAGTTTCTTACCGTACTGGGATTTAAGGACCGAAAGCAGCGGCCCCGGAATGTCTCCCTGAATACGCAAACTAGTATGGGGCGTTTTCACGACTGCCAGCATAATACACCTCGATGATTAATGTTCCCTTTTCATTCCGCCAACAAGCCACCCAGGAATATCTCAGGTGACAATGGTATTTGTTTTCTCCCAGCTTGCTGTAGTTCTTCCATTCGGATTGAACCGGGCCTTTGGCTTTAAGATCCTCGATTAGGGCTAAGAATTTATCCTGAATAGCCTCAGGAAGCCTTTTCAGCTCTTTCAAGATCTTTCAAGATCTTTTTCGGAAGAACGACGTCAAATGCCATTAACGATAATGTACCCTAATTTAGTGGACATGACAAGATGGCGATAGAGATTCCGGACAATGGCTTTGGGCAACCTTTGGGTTTTCGTCTCGAAAAGCCAAAGCCCCAAGCGGCCATTACAGTTTCTACGGTCCACGTCCATAGACCCGCTTTGAATTGTCACCCTACTTCCGGACAGGGGATTTGGACAATTTCCTGAAAAATGGCGATCAATTTGGAACGTTCATTGGATACTAGGTGGCCCAGAAAATCAATGTCCTTGGTTGGCCTGAGTGAAGTCATATGGTGTGCCAAGAAAAGCAGGCCACCCTTGAGAATGAATCGGTTCTTATATGGTGAGATGGAAAGCCGACACAACAATCGTTCCTGAAAATATTGGAGCAAGGTCATTTCGTGATTCCGGCCATCGCCCTTGGAAAGGAGCAAAAGCTTAGCCCGGATTGAGTCTGCT
>JAYSRH010000173.1:0-4384 GCA_043721115.1 Fibrobacteria bacterium
TACAAATCGGACACGGTGGAATTTTCCACACGCAACCATTATTTTGTCCAGGATTGGCTGAAAAAAAATGCGTCCCTGACTAGGGTTTACCGTTTTCCCGGCGATACTTTAATCCACAAGCCTATCGACAAGATCAAGTTCTTTCAATCCAAAAAACTACCAGTCCCGGCCAGCAATCCAATCTGCGACATCGCCTTTCTACCCTATGCCAAAGCTCTTGATTTAATGTCTCATTGGACCTACGGTGATAAATTCTTGGGTGTGGCCTTTGTCACCGATCTGCCTGGATTGGACGTTACTCATACCGGCTTTCTAGTAGTGGACGACAAAGGTGTTCCCCAACTTCGCAACGCAAGCCAGCTGAAAAACAAAGTGACTACTATGCCATTTAAAGACTACCTGGATCTTCGTAAGGGTAAATGCGCCGGTGTCCTGTTTTTTGAATTTTTACCACCCACAATTTGATGACGCCCCCCGAAAAAGAATCCACAATCCCGTAGTCGACATTCCTATCTTTGCTCCTGTGGAATCCAAAGCGAAAATCCTTTCCGATGCCCGCGAGCTTTATTCCGCCTATCTGAAAAAAAAGAAAATGTTCTTTACCAAGGAACGAACACACCTCCTGGATTTTATCTTCGCGCAGGACGGACATTTCAGTGCGGATGAACTCGTCTTTGAAATGAAGAAGCAGGAAGTGAAGGTTTCTCGCGCTACTCTATACCGGTCTCTCAATCAGATGGTAGAGGCAGGCATACTCTCCGAGTCGGACTTCGGCCATGGGCACACCCACTACGAGATAAGCTTAGGAAGCAAGCCCCATGTACATCTCATTTGCACCGATACGGGAGATGTGAAAGAAGTGAACAGCCCGAAACTGGATGAGGTACTAAGTGCTTTAGCCCGTAAAGAGGGCTTCCGCATCAACCGTTATAAAATCCAACTGTTCGGGCTATCCAAGCAATCAAAAATTTAGTTGCGTCTATTTAGTTGAGTATAGTACCCGGCAAGGTACCGTTCACGATGACTTTTCCGACTTTGCCGATGACAACCGTCAGTTTACCCGTTCCAGTAGTAGGTCCCATCCAATTCAGGGTCACGGCCTTGGTATCATCGATGCCGGCAGCCACGGTGAAGGAAGAAGCACCACTGTACAATATACCGGAGTAGGTATTTAGAACGCCATAGGCTTCCAAGGTTACGCTATGCGTGCCTGGCGTGATGTAGTCAAAAAAGACGCTGACGTTCTGACCCGCTGCATAGAATCCTGAAGCCAAAACCGAATCGCTCATAATAACGCCATCCACTTTAAGAAGTACCCGGTTCAATTTCAGTTTGTCCTTGCCGGTACCGGATGTGGAAGAGCTGATGCTGTCGGGAAGGCTGTTGAAATTGGCTTGATACATGGAAAACCGCGAAGTGAGATTCAAGGTTACCCCGGAGGTGTCCGCCGGTTTCACGAAAAATGATGCAGTGGATCCGGAGTGGATGACTGAATCTTTAGTGTCCAGACTCTTGGCGCTGATGACCCAATTGCGCAAAGGCTTAAGGGTCAAGGTACGCAGGACCGTAACCGCATCGTTACCGGAGATGGTTGCGGTA
The DNA here is from genome assembly GCA_043721115.1 of Fibrobacteria bacterium. GTDB lineage: Bacteria > Fibrobacterota > Fibrobacteria > UBA11236 > UBA11236 > Chersky-265. The sequence continues at coordinate 1,600 of JAYSRH010000173.1, forward strand.
TCCCGCACCGTGTCCGCGGGAGTTGCACTGGAAACGGCTGTGACTATCAACTTCTGCAAATTGATGGCAGAGCCCTTTCCCAAGGCGCCGACCTTGCCCAGCATGACGGAAGATTTTACAACACCAAAATTTTCCTGGGAATCGGCACGGTCACCTACTGCCGCTGGGTTTTGGCCGCAATTGACGAAAAAGGCCGGGGTGAGGAAAGTGATGAAAGTTTTTACGAGGCTGAGTTTCAAGTTGTGCATTGTATTCTCCCTGTTCCATATTATTATCGGCCAGGCAGAGAGGAACTGAAAGGAAAACTTAAAGTGGTGTATCAGCTTGTGAGGCTGCTCACAGGGCTCGCAGCGGCTGTGGCAATGGAGTTGGCGAAACTTGGGAGCATGGAGTTTGCTTGGAGTTTTTCACCCTTGAATATCAGGTGGAGAGCAAATTGAGAATTCCCAGCATGGGTATATGCGTCCATGTAGGCCGATTGTTCAGTTCATACTCCAGTTCATAAACAGCCTTTTCGAGTAAAAATGTGCGCAGCAGAACCTCTCTTTGTTGTGTCATCGGAAAAGATTCGGAATTTCCCAAAGTCTTCGAATAGGCCTCAAGAAACGCAGCGGCCAATTGCTTTGGCCAGAGCTCAACCCAAGGTTCTAAAACCAAAAACAAATCTTTGTCTTCTGTGGCCCCGTTTAGTCGGCCCCCAGGCCAGGCGGAATGAATCGCGTAGTCGAAGGATCGGATCATGCCGGCTACATCACACCAAGGTGAACGCAAACCTGTTCTTTCCAGCAGGGATCGTGCTGGCTCTCCCTCAAAGTCCAAGATAACGACATCTTGACCCGCACAGAGGACTTGGCCCAAGTGGAAGTCTCCGTGTACTCGGGATTTTAGAATTTCAATAGGTTCATTTTCAAATTCCGCAATGACTTCAAAAATCCGGACTCGGGAATCCAATACTGCACGGCCCAATTCCGCGCTTTCTTCAGGAAGGGTCGGAATCACCATTACCAGTTCATCCATTACCCTAGCCACATTTACTTTGAGGTTTTGCAGCCATAGGGCTTTGTCTGGACGTGAGAAAAGTTCCACTGAAAATCCTGGTTGCTCAGGGTGTGACGCCAAGGCGTGATGCAATTCCGCAGTCCTGCGGCCCAGCAGATTGGCAAGCTCCAGCGGCAAGATTTCTTCCGCCATGGGCAACGTCTCCAAATGGGTCCGATGATTCAGTAAACTATCGATATACCGATTGGCTGTTGCTAAGACATAGTCCCAAGCGCCCTGCTGATGGGGTACAAGGCCCTCGGCAATGCCGAAGATGAAAGCAGGTTTTCCGGCAACCTTATATTCAAGCCAACCAAATAAGGGTGGGGCATGGCGAAAGCTTGTCTTTTCATTGAGAAAGCGGAGGATTTCCAATTCAGGATGTTCACCTGCTTCCAAGCGTCTCAAGATTTTTAAAAAAATCCTCCCCGGATAAATCAGTGCAGTATTGCTCTGTTCTACTTTGAGTACATGTGATTTCGTTTGAATCTCGTTTATGGATTCAAGGAATAAATCGGGCAGGTTGTGCCCTTGCAAAGTACCCAAATGACCTTGCCATGCACTACCTGCAGCAAGGAACTCTAAAATTCGACTTCTAAATTCGGGATCAAATGCTGCCTCGTATAAAAGAATCGGCTGCATATTTAGCGCTTGCCCCTCTCCTATTCCAATTTCCGCCAAAATTGCCGAAGGATTTTGAATTCGCATGTCTTGGGCAGCCAAACTTGAAAGTTGAGCTTGGGCCAAAGGCAGTGAATATAATTCTGGACCGCCTTCCCTAAATTCAACCTGGAGGATAAACCAAATCCAATTAGAAGTTTCGAAAGGCAATATCCAGTCTTGAATGAGCACTTTGTGAATGGACCGGCTCTTACCCCCAAACCAGCGGCAACGAGGCAGGCAGTCCGGTAACAGAGTATGCTCCAGGAATTCCTGGCCTTTTCCTTGCAGCAGGTCTGTCCACATTCCCAATCCCATGCACCACTCCCCTTCCCCTCAATGTCCGATGGCCAATGCCCGCTAGCCAGCGCCAGAACCACAACAATAGTAGCCAATAATGGTTAGTTTTGAGACACAAAGGAGCAGACCTATGGAGCCTGGAAAAAAACCAGCCGAGAGAGCCTGTGATCATACGCAGCCTGCCGATATAGCGCGCATGGGCGAAGCCTTTCTACTCGGCCGGAATATTCCAGAGATAGGCTGGGAAGGCAGTCGCTTCGGCTATGGTGGGGATGGAGGAACCGGCCCCTTCAAATCCGTCTATACGGAAATTGAACGCCGCAATGGACAATGGGTAGTGGTAAAAATCGATCGAAGCAAACTGGAACTTCCCGCTGGTCGAGCAGGTTTCCAGCCCGTGACGCTGCCCGGTAGCCCCATTATCACTTGACCGTAAACACGCCTTTTAGCCGACTCCAATCCACCGGCTTACGTAACATCCAGGTTTCCTTGCTGCTGATGGTGCCGCCCGGCAGCACCCCTTGGTCCGGACCCATATTCTCCATCTCGACCATGAAATTTCCCTTGCCGGAATAATATGCGATATTACAGTTCCAGGGATAATTGGCTCCTTCCTGATACGGGGAGTGTTTTATGAAGGAGATTTTTTCTCCCGGGTCCGTCATACCTATGATACCCTGCGGGGCTTGCACCATGCGTTTGCTTATCCGCCCCCGTGGCCGCAAGATGAGGCAATCCTCCGTAAACCGCAGGGCTTTGTCGTTCACCTTGGTAGACTGGGCGCCGG
>JAYSRH010000174.1:0-4384 GCA_043721115.1 Fibrobacteria bacterium
TAAATATCCCATGTACGTGAATGTCATTAACGCAAGAATTCCGTTTACCAGGGTCAAATCCGTCAGCCATCGTTGCCATTTTTGAAATCGCGAATAAGCGAAGCTGGCTAATGCCAGCGCAATCACTCCAAGAAAAAAGAAACTCAAAGGCAGGGCTCGCAATTCAAAGTGCTTCTTTGAAAAAATGACCATGGCTTCGTAGAAATACAGAAAGGATCGGAACGGTTTGCTCTTGGCGCTTTCACCCTTGAAATGAATAACCGTTGTCAGAGGATGATAAAAATTCCTTTTGCCCAATAATTTGATGCGAAAGCAAAAATCCAAATCCTCTCCATACATGAAAAAATCTTCATCGAATCCATTAACGGATTTGAACAGACTGGTCTTTACGCACAAAAAGGAACCCGAAATAGCATCAACCTCGTGGGTTTTATTTTCATCGAGAAAAGTCAAATTATAGCGACCGAACACGCGGCTCTTTGGGAAAAGACCGGACAGCCCCATGAATTTGTACGCGGCCACCTGGGGCGATGGGAAACTGCGCTTACATGCTAGCTGCAAACTACCGTCACGATTGACAATTTTGCATCCCGCCACACCGATTTGCGGTTCAGTTTGAAAGAAGTCCCACATGACCGAAAAAGTGTTTTCACTGACCAAAGTATCCGGATTCAAAAACAGCAGCAATTCCTGGGTGGCCAGAGCCGCGCCGCGATTGCACCCGGTTCCAAAACCGAGGTTGCGATCCGATTTCAACCAAGTCACCAAGGGATATCTAGGCTTGAGCAAGGTCAAAGTCCCATCGCGGGAGTCATTGTCAAAAACGATTATTTCCACCACTCCGGGGAAAACCTTTGCAGAATGATAAACGCTTTGCAAGCAAGCATCCAAATATTCCCGGACGTTATAGGACACGATAACGATCGAAATCCCGGGCAGGCCATGTCGTTCTGGCTCTGCTACATTCGAGGCTTTTTCGGTAGGCGCATGTTCACCAATTTTTGCTTGATTAGTGGCAAGTTCAGAGATTCGACTCAGAGGCTTGGAGCGATAACCGGGAAGGTTTCGCAAAAAGGAACTCATGCATTGCTCCCAAATCGCAATCTGATGAGCACGAGTAAGGCTTCCTTGATGATGGTGCCGGACATTTTCGATACGCCAGCGGTTCGGTCGATAAAAATGATCGGGATTTCCCGGATTTTAAAACCTTTTTTCCACAGCTTATACGTGACTTCAATCTGGAAAGAATACCCGCCCGCATGGATTTTTCCCAAATCCAGAGATTTCAAGGCTTCGACTCGAAAGCACTTAAACCCTCCAGTGGCATCTTGAACCGGCAATCCGGTAATCCAGCGTGCGTACATATTTGCGAAATAGCTGAGCAAAAGACGGCTCATGGGCCAATTCACAACGGAAATCCCATTGATATACCGGCTGCCCACCACCAAGTCATTGCTTTCTATTTCCTTTAAGAAAACAGGGAGATGCGCCGGATCATGGGAGAAGTCCGCGTCCATTTCAAAAACAAAATCATATCCTTTGGCGATGGCATGCCGGAATCCGGCAACATAGGCACTACCAAGCCCCTGTTTTCCCTGCCTGCGCAAGAGTTGCAGGTTTTTACGCGTTACCAACTGACTCTCAACCCAATCGCCGGTCCCATCAGGGGAGCCATCATCGACGATCAGTATATCCAAGGCAAGTCCTAGCCCGTCGATTTTGTCCAACAACTTGGGCAAGTTTTCGATCTCATTAAAGGTAGGGATGATGACAAGGGATTTGGCCATGGTCACTTATTCAAATGCGTGTTATGTGGAATACTCAACCCGCCCAAGTTGGGGGCTTAATATAGCAAAAACGGCTATTTTCTCCCGATCAGGCCGTATCAGGCACTTTTATCGATTTTATCCACCCAATTGAGCTGTTCCAGGACATTTCGGGGCTGAAAACCCGTTTCCTTGAGCAATTTATCGCAATTGAGGCCGGACTTTAGAGGACGTCTTGCCAGTTGTTTGAGGTCAGCCGTAAGGCAGGGTTGAATCAACTTAGGGTCCAGGCCGTAATGGTTGGCAATGGCTACAGCCCACTCAAAGCGGCTATTCCATTCCGACCCGGCAACATGGTAAAGGCCGGTCTTTCCCGCCCCAACCAATTTCCAAACAGCCAAAGCCAAATCTTCGGCCAGGGTGGGATTTCCCCATTGATCAGTGACTATTCGAATGGTTTTTCCGGCTGCAAGACTGCTCTGGACAAACTCAACAAAGCTGATCTTGGCTCCCCGCCCCTTTCCCCAAAGCGTCATGGTGCGCAGCACCAATGAACGAGGTGATCCATCTAGGGTAAGAGCTTCCGATTCTAATTTTGTGGAGCCGTAATAGCTTAGTGGTCCAGTAGGATCTTGTTCACGGTAGGGTCCGGCCAATCCATCAAAGACATAGTCGCTGGAAATCTGCACCAATGGCACACCTGTCGCTGCCATCCAGCCAACGGCATCGCGGTTCAGCAATGCGCATAATGGGCGATCCCTTTCACAGAGGTCTACATCCGTAATGGCGGCAGCATTGAGTATCAGATCAGGTGAATAATCGGCCAGGACAGCATCCAGATCAGGACGCTTAGTAACATTCAGGCTACGGTACTCGGTAAGATACTGTTCGAGAACAGGGGCAGGCTCAATACCTGCTCCCACCAACTGCCACTTTCCATCTGACGGCTGTGTCCTGATCAGATTCTGACCCAACAGGCCGTTACAGCCGATGATTAGGGCTTTCATACCTCGCGGCCGACCGGATACGTGCGTTCCACCGTGCGGTGGTTGATCATTTCACCCAATAGCCCAATGGACACAAATTGAATACCTACTATGATGGACGCGACACCTGCCAGCATCAAAGGCCGCACATGGCCATTACCGGTCACGGCCCATTCAATGGCGAAACCAGCGAGTATGGCAGCACCCAAAAAACTAAAAGCCAATCCGATGAATCCGAAAAGGTGCAAAGGCCGACTGGTATATCGGTGTAGAAACACCAAGGTGATGAGATCAAAAGGCCCATTTGTGAGCCGAGCCCAACCATATTTGGAATAGCCAAACTTTCGGGGCCGATGCTCAACCACTTTTTCGACCACCTTGAAGCCATTCCAATTGGCCATTACCGGAATATAGCGATGCAATTCCCCATATAAATCCAGACTTTTGACCACCTCACTCCGATAACCCTTGAGCCCGCAATTGAAGTCGTGCAGCTTTATTCCTGCAACGCGCCCAGTCACTGCATTGAACAGTTTGGAAGGGAGGGTTTTGTGAATGGGATCATACCTTTTCTTCTTCCATCCCGAAACGAGGTCGGCCCCATCCTCCAGCAATTTGATGATGCCGGGGATCTCCGTGGGGTTGTCCTGCAGATCCGCATCCATAGTAATGACATAGGCACCTCGGCTGCGCCGAAAGCCTTCGGATAAGGCCGCGGCCTTGCCACAATTATGGCGGAATTGAACGCCCCGAATGCGAGTGTCCAGTTTGGCTAAAGCTTCGATGCACGCAAATGTTCCATCTTTACTTCCATCGTCAATAAGAATGACCTCAAAGGTGATGTCTTCTTTTCGGCAGACTTCGCAAATTTCTTTGACCAATACAGGAATGCTCTCCACCTCATTATAGGCGGGAATGACAAGGGAAAGTTTGGGTGATTCGATCATGATTTGGCTTTACCCGTCACAAAGTAGAATCCTCCCCCCAGCATGACAACCAGCCCTACTACCGAGGGGAGGAAGGCCAAGGCTGCGGCGGTCACTTTAATATCGCTTTGCGTATTGCCGAGAGGGGTCAAGGCTAACACGCCCGGCAAGGTGTAGAGATAGGTGCCGATACTTTGTGGAATACCCCACCCCCCTACGTTAAGCGGAATGACGCCTGCAAGCGCAATGATGGGGATAAAGCAAAAGAAAAAAACCGGTGAAATGCCAATTCCGAGTCCAATCGCAGAAAACCAATGCACATTGATGCGTAGGACTTGTACCGCGCACGACACCAACACCACATAGCCCATCCCTAGATATCGGGCCCGGTAGGCTATTAAGATGTCCTGCAACCTGGTATAGCTGTCATCGAGCCATTTTATATTTGTCCATTGAACAACAGAATGGGTCAGCGAGGCAATGCGCCGACTGAGCAGAAAAATCAGCGCTAGGACAAAGCAGGCAAATATCACTGATACGGCAATGAGCAAATGCCTAAAGACCTGATGATCGAGATTGTTTCTCCATAATGAAAGCGTCACAGCAATAAGCGAGAGCAAGGACAGCGAAAAAAATCCAATCAGCCTATCCAGAAAAGTAGCCGCCGCCGCCTTGCCCCATCCGTCCATGCCTTTCTGAACTTCAT
>JAYSRH010000175.1:0-12009 GCA_043721115.1 Fibrobacteria bacterium
TCCAAACCTAAATCTACCCACTTTGGGGTCGGCACTACGAACTTGATTTTTTATCCCAAATCTTGGGTAAAAAATTCAAAACATTTTGGACAGTAGTGAGGTTAAATACCAATTTTGGGACTCGAAAACTCAAACTTGCCGCTGATTCCAGGCGAATAAAACCGAAAAAAAAGTTAGGTTTCTTTATTCGTCGCCGACGGTGAACTCACGCCTTCCGGCTGTTACCCCGTCGCAAAATGCAAGCGGGTGGAAAAATTTAAGGGGGATGCAATGCTACTTTATGGAAACCGACTGAAAATAACTTTTGGTATGCTGATGTTAATAGCCATGGTACTGCATCCAAAGGCAACACTTGCAGCCTGTACGGACAAGCCGCCCAATACCGATTTCACGTATGAAAGGCTGGTAGGCGGAAATCCGGTCGGTGACGGCCAAGACCTCGACATCGCCAAGGATGGCCGCGTATTCTGGGTGGAGAGAACGACTAAAAAACTTCAAGTGTATCTTCCCACTACCAAAACTGTTTTGCTTGTCCATACTTTCGACACTTCCGTCGTCATGTCAGAACAAAAGAATTACGAGGGCAATGGAAATGAAGGTGGTTTGGAAGGTATCGCGCTGGACCCCAAATTCGACATCAATCACAACGTTTACATCTACTATACGGCCCGCGTTCCCAAGTTTGCTACAGGCGCATTTGCACCCATTGAAAGACTATCTCGATTTACCTTGACCAATGGAGATACCAAGCTTGACATGGCATCGGAAACGAAGTTGTTGGAATTCACTGTATATGCCCAATGTTGCCATATGGGCGGTGACATTGAATTTGATTTAGCCGGCAATCTTTGGTTGACGACCGGAGACAATACTTCCCTTAGTTACAACAGCGATGGAGTTCCTATAAATAATACGCAGGTAAAAGTTGATGCCCGGTCGGGTACGGCAAATACCAATAGTTATCGGGGGAAAATCCTGAGAATCCACCCGGAAACCGTTCAACAATCCAATGGAAAATGGTATACCATTCCCAAGGGCAATCTTTTTCCAGTTGGCACAGCCTTAACATTACCGGAAATCTATTCCATGGGCCATCGCAATCCGTACTCCATAAATATCGATCCTCGCAGCCACGGCGATTTAGACCATCCCTGGGTCCTTGATGGCGAAGCAGGTCCTGCCACAGGTTCGGATGAGGTGAACTTGCTTACTAAACCTGGATTTTTTGGCTGGCCCTTTTTGAATAGAAACAATCAGAATATGGGCTCGGCCAAGTATGATTCAACGGCCATCGTCAACAATTCTCCTTTCAACACCGGTTTAACATCGCTTCCTAACCCAATAAGTTCCATGGCCTGGTTTGAAAGCAACATAAATTCGTTTATAGGAACAGGCGGCAATTCCGGACACGGTATTGGGGGCTGTGTTGCCGGTGCGGGTCCTTTCATGCGCTATGATTCCTCGCTTAATTCCAATGTAAAATTTCCACCCTATTTCGATGATAAAGTAATTCTGTTTGCAGGATGGGGTGGAAGTTACTGGGTAGGTAGGATTAGCGCCACAGGCGTTTTAAGTGGTGTCAGCAGCATTTTCAGCAGTGACCTGGGCGGATCCGTCCTCAGGATGAAACACGGGCCGGACGGGGCATTGTATTCGATTTCCAATGGAAGAGGGTTTTTTGTACCCGATTCTGGCGACAAGATTTACAAGATATCCTATAAAGGTCCTTGCAATCCCCCCCCTGTTGCTGTCCGTGAACCCATCGCCCGTCCTGGCCTTGTTTCAGAAAGGCCGTTGCTGGCCTACATCAGCCCATCCAGCACATTGGTAATACCCGAAGGAATTCGCCGGGTGGAAATGTATAGCACAGCCGGGGTGAAGGTTTGGTCCTACCACCGCGATCAAAATCTGTTGCGGGCCGAAATCCCTTCTCCAGCAGAGCTTAACCGGGGCGTTTATTCCATCCGTTATTTTGCCGATGCAGTAAAATAGCGGAAAGCCTGCTGCACACTTGATGCAGCCATAGCCTTGTCCTACTCACCTGACCGTGGGTCCATGAATTGCGTGACAACATAGGCTTCCAAGGTATCCATCATGCCTTTAAAGCCGCCTGTCATACCATCACGTGCGCCATCAAAAGTGGCAACGCCTGTTGCATCAGAATTGTAGGGCAGCCAACTCACTGTCATTAAAGTCTTTTCATCTGCATCCGCGAAAGTCGTCGTGGACAACATTTCCAACGGCCAAGTTGGAGCCATTGGATGGCGAGTTAGGCCAGCATCCTTATCCGAAAAAGACTGGATGAGCACAATTTTTGTCAAAGGCACAATTTCAAGGTAAACCTGTTTTCCCCACATCTGTGAACCGTCAGGTAGTTCGAGTGCATAGTGGTGTATCCCGCCCACTTCAAATCGCAAATCTACCTTAATGACCTTGGCACCGGCCGGTCCCATCCACTTGGCCAAATGTTCGCTTTCAGTATTCACCTTGTACACGAGCGTACGTGGCGCATTGAAAATTCTGGATACGGTAAAAGGTTTGATATCAGACATGATCCGGTCCTTTGTCAGTGAGTTGTTTTTCCATCCAATGGACGGCATCCTTAATTCCAGGACGGGGAAGGTCGAGTTCTTAAAGAGGATCTGGCCTAGGAGAAATACTGAGGCAAGTGAAGCTGTGATTTATTTCAATTCCAGTGGCGGGGCTGGAGTGGGGACCCAGTCTCCTGATACTTTGTCGTTCATAAACTGGACCTCAACAGTTTTGCCCAGTTCACTTCCCACTTTCAAATACCTAAAAAGAAAGCTGCGGACAAAGATCTCATCTTCGCCGATTTCCACCCCTAGGATTTTCACCTCGGGATAGATTTCCTTGAATTTCTTGCTGGCATCTTCGACGCTCGGTCTACGGTCTCTTTTAAGCCAATATAGGATGACGGCGAGTACCAGAAGGCCTATGGCTCCAAAAATAACCAGTCGAATTACTTTGGATTTTTTTCCCATTCATTACCTCGAATTCGGCAGGTTATGCCGGATTTTGAGAGATCCAAAATTTTGGACCCCCTGCCTTCCAAGAAAATAGCAAAGCCAGGGTGGAATAATTGGTTCCGACAGTACAGAAGGATTCACTATTGTGGTTCCTTCCAAAGGCGCATTACACCGGCTGCCATCTCAAAGGAAAGTCTCCCGATGGAAAAGGTCGTTTCACCATGCACTTGGACGTCCTGTTTCATTAGAAATAGGGGTTAATATTAATATCAAGTCGACCACCGTGCCTGCTGCCCGGTTTTTTGACTCAGCTCGGAGCTGTATACCAAGGGAAGGATATGAAAAGGGCCGGTTCTTGTTAAAAAGAACCGGCCCGTAAAAACTAAATTGCTCTGAGTGCGCTTAAATTACTTCTGAAAACGCTTCCGATTACGAACTGCAAGTCCTAAGAGTCCCAAGCCCATGAAAACCATGGACGTTGGCTCTGGTACAGAGGGCAGGCTGCCTTTTCCAATAAGGTTGTCGTTACCGCAAGCCATGGTGTAGTGGGTGGTGAAGCTGGTTCCAGCGCCCAAAAAGCCGATATCAACATTAACGCGATTGTGCGTGGCCCCGGAATATGGCAAGGCCAGTCCGGTGGCATAGTTGATGGCAATGCCACTTTGCAGCAGTGTTCCACCAGAAGCGTAGGTCCAAGGATTGGAACCCTTATTCGCTGCATAATAAGTGGTGTTTGTGTAGGACGTGCTATTCAAGGAATACAGGTCGTAGGTGTTGGTTGCCCAGTTGAGGTCCATGACATAATCATACCCACTGGTAGATTGAATGGTCTGATATCCATTGGAAGCCCCACTGATAGCTCCGTAAACAGCGTCACCGGTGACGTCAAAGAAAATGTCCCCAGAGAGATAACCACTATTGCCGTTTTTGAAATCGTAGCCGCCAATTAAGGAAAGCGTGGTGCCGTCTTGGACAAAGGCTTCCAAATCCCAGCTTTGGTCATTTATCATGCCGGGTTCGGTTTCACTGTCTTCTCCGCCAACGCCGGTTCCAGAATAGCCGTTGCCATCGTTAACGGTGATGTTTATAGGCGCTGACCAAGTTGAAAGCGCTGCGGTGAGAAGAATGCCGATTGCTAAAGATTTCATCTTAAAGACTCCAATGAGGGGATAGATTCTGGCATAGTAGATCAATTTTCTGACCTATTCTAAATTGGCCGTTTCTGGCCAAATCAGGTTATCAGTGTGGTTCGAACGTAAAGCTTTCCAACTCTTGTCGAAAAACTTTACAATATTAAAGAGGGTGCGCGATTCATCCAGTAGATACTAGGCCTTGAGGCTGAAACGCTGGCCTCACTACCAAATTTCAAATGGCCGATAAAAGAGCCTTTACCTTGGACTCTATGAGATCGCGGATCTTGCCAAACTCGTCCGGTGGCAAATGTTTGGGGTCCGGAATGGCCCAATCCTCGCGCAAATCGGCCATAACCTGCGGGCACGCGTCCCCGCAACCCATAGTGACCACGGCCGAATATTCGATGTTCGGAATCTGGTCCAGAGATTTGGACAAATGCTTGGACAGATCGTAACCGCGTTCTGCCATCGAAGCGATGGCCTTGGGATTTACGATTCCGGAAGGACGCGAGCCGGAACTATAAGCGTCAATGCCTACACCATGGATTCTGGCAAACGCTTCCGCCATCTGACTGCGGTTGGAATTTTCAATACAAACAAACAGCACACTTTTTGGGGCGCGTTCAGACATTCTATTTCTCCATTATTGGGCGTCCGGGGATTCCCGGAAGGACGATCTCATACCACAGTTTAGAACGATTGCAAACCGAACATACCGACAACATTACAGGGACTTCAACCAGCACGCCCACCACGGTAGCCAACGCAGCACCGGAATCCGGACCGTACAAAGCGATAGCCGTCGCCACGGCCAATTCAAAAAAATTACTGGCACCAATAAGTGCGCCGGGCGCTGCAATGGTATGGGGCACTTTAAACCTGCGCATCAGCCAGTAGGCAAGGCCAGCATTGAAATACACCTGAATAAGAATCGGGACGGCGATCAAGGCAACGTGAATGGGATTCTTCAGAATATTTTGGGCTTGGAAGGCAAAAATCAAAACCAAGGTGGCTAGGAGTGCCACCATCGTGACGGGTTGAAACTTGGCCGAGTAGTTTTTTTCAAACCATTCCTTCCCTTTAAGGTTAATAAGCGCATACCGACTCAACACCCCTAAAAACAAGGGTATGACGATAAAGCAAATCACGCTGTAGGCCATGATCGAAAAAGGCACCGTCAAAGAACTCGCTCCGCTGATAAGAAGCGTGACTATCGGTGCGAATAATACCAGCATCAGCAAGTCATTCAAGGCGACTTGAACCAAGGTATAGGCCGGATCCCCGTCCGTAAGCTGCGACCACACGAAAACCATGGCCGTGCAGGGAGCCGCAGCTAGAATAATAACCCCTGCCAGATATTGATCTGCCAGTGCCGGTCCCGTGAAATCATGAAACAGAAATTTGAAAAACAACCACCCCAGAAGCGCCATGGAAAATGGCTTGACCAACCAGTTGATGGCCAAGGTCACGGCCAGACCTCGTGGACTCTTCCCCACTCGTGCCAAGCTTCCAAAATCGATTTTAAGCATCATGGGATAAATCATGAGCCAGATCAGCACAGCAATGGCCGGATTGATTTGTGAGCCCGGAACGAATTCCAATTTGCGCAATGACGAGACAAGGTTTGGTACACTTTTACCAATTCCCATTCCTAATGCCATGCACAGGGCTACCCAAAGCGAGAGGTACCTTTCGAAAAATCCAATATTTTTTTTCATCCTACTTGCGTTCCTATTAAAGGCAAGGTCCTCTCACTATTTTCAAGATTTTTTTCCGTATAGATTGATACTGAAAATCTTGGTTCCCGATTCCGTGAACTCGCGAATCTGCGCAGGAGTCAGGCATGCTTCCAACACCGAATGTGGCAATTGGATTTCTCGTTCCCGGTCTACCTGTATTTCTGTAAAGCCCGCCTGCCGAGCCTTGGCAACATAATCTTCCTTTTGCAACGCCCCGGAAACGCATCCGGTATAGAGAATGGCCGCTTGCAATGCCGCTTCCGGAAGCGGACCAGACAGAACGATATCGGAAACGGAAAAATGGCCGCCAGGCTTTAGTATGCGGTACATTTCCGAAAAGGCTTTGGACTTATCGGGAACCAAATTCAAAACGCAATTGCTGATCACCACATTCGCTGAACCGCTTTCCACGGGTACATCTTCAATTTCTCCCAAACGGAATTCGACATTATTAAACCCCATTTTCTGATTATTGGCTCGCGCTTTTTTGATCATCTCCGGCGTCATATCCACACCGATGACTTTGCCGGCAGCCCCCGTTTGAGCCCGCGCGACAAACACATCATTGCCTGCCCCAGACCCCAAATCGACAACCGTATCACCAGCCTTGATGCGGGCCAAATCCGTCGGTTGGCCACAGCCTAAACCCAAATCGGCGTCTGGATGGTAACCGTTCTTACCTGCGTACGACTCGCTGAAAGAAGTCACTTCCGGCATACCACACCCGCCCCCGCTTTCAACCCCACAACAAGAAGATTCGGTTTTGGCGATGGCTCCGTATTTCTCCCGGACAATGGTCTTTATCATTTCTGCCGATTCCAATTCCGGTTTGGCTTCCTCAACACAGCATCCTGGTTCGCAACACGCACTCGTCTTATTTATGATTTTCATACCTGGCTCCATTTCATTTTTTTTCGTTTTCGATTTTCCGGATCCGATTAGCAACAGTTTTTTTGGTGATTCTTTTCCATTACGGAAAACAGGTTCTGTAATTCCTGCCACACTTCGGACAGGGCGGCCCAATCAATGCAATAGCAGGACTTGGGTCCATCCACTTCGCCACGAATGAGGCCCGCATCCTTCAATTCTTTTAAATGTTGACTAACCGTGCTTTGCGATAGGGGAAGATCTGCTACCAATTCTCCACAGATGCAAGTTCCGCGATTTGCCAGGGTTCTCAGAATGGCAATACGTGCGGGATGGCTCAGTGCTTTAGCAAACCCAGACAGGGCCTGGTCCAGCGGTTCAAACTCGGATTTTTTATTGAGTGCCATACCTACAATATCGTATATCTACGATATACTATCAAGTCTATTCGCTGCCTGTTCCAAGAAAAGGTTGGCTTCGACACAGCTTTTTGAGGAGTTTTATGGACGGGAAAGGAGCGTTCATCGTAAACTCTTCCCTAGAATGGCGGGTATTCGCTGTTTCTGTGCTTTTTAGCCAAGGAGAAGGCCTGATGAAAATTGCCGTCCTAATCAAGAGAGTGCCGGACACGGCATCGCTGATTAAAATCGGACCAGATGGGAAGTCCATTGCGATGGATGGTTTGAAGTTTGTTTTGAGCCCCTACGACGAACATGCCGTTGAACAGGCCATGCTGATTAAAGAGGCTGGAGCTGCTGCCGGAGCGGGGGCCATTGATGTCCTGGTAGTCAGCGCGGGTGGAGAAGAGTGCAAGGAAACTATGCGGCTTGCCTTGGCGATGGGAGCGGACAGCGGATTATTGGTCAAGGACGATAAACTGGCTTCTGCCTCTTCCAAGTCGGTAGCCGTCGCATTGGCTGCGGCATTGAAAACAGTACAGCCCGACCTGGTTTTTGCCGGCAAGCAAGCCGTCGATGATGATGCCAGTCAAGTGGGGGAACGCGTGGCGGAAATCTTGGGCATCCCACATGTTTCCACCGTCATCGCTTTCAAACTTGCGGATTCCAAAGCCACGGTTACGCGTGAGGTGGAAGGCGGCAATTACACTATGGAAGTGACCCTACCCGCCCTATTCACGGCGCAAAAAGGCTTGAACGCGCCTCGCTATCCCAACCTGCCCAATATCATGAAGGCGAAGAAAAAGGATATCAAGGAAGTCACTCTTGCTGAACTGGGCCTTACCGATGCGGATGCCGGTTCGAACTTAGAAGTGTGCTCGGTCGAAGCACCCAAGCCGCGCAGTGCAGGCAAGATTCTGGAAGGCGACAATGCCGGCCGAGTCTCGCAATTGATCAAAGCCCTCCATGAAAATCACAAAGCCTTCTAGCACGAAATCAAGAGGAACAACAGCATGGCAATCCTAGTTTTACTGGAACAACGCGGAACGCTCAGTAGCAGCTCATTGGAAGCGGCTTCGGCTGCCGCCCAATTGTCAAAGCAATCCCATCTGGATGTGTACGCCGTCCTGCTAGGAAAGTCATTGGACGCGGAGGCGGCCAAACTCTCCGGCTTCAATATCAAAAAGGTTTTCCTATACGAAGATGAAGCCCTGACCTATGCGAGCAGCGAGGCCTATATTCCGGTGCTCAAGGCACTGTCCTTGGAGCTCAAGGCTACCGTCATCATTGGCCCAGCGTCTACAGTAGGAAAAGAAATTTGTGCGTCCTTGGCTGGCAAACTCGGTGTGGAATTGGCGCAAGACTGTATCGGTTTGGAATGGGACGGCGCCTGTAAAGTGAAACGGCCCAGGTTCGCGGGAAAGGTGATAGAAACGCTGAAGCTGGGTGGACCGACTCCCCATCTTGTGTCCTTGCGTCCTAATATTTTCCCTGTTGTAAAAGAAGGCACGGACGCGCCTGCCGTAGAAAAACGGCCATTGCCACAATTGAATCTGCGGGCAAAGGTAACCTCCGTGATGCAGGCCGTGGCTGGCAAGGTGGATTTGAGCGAAGCGCATATTGTGGTTTCCGGTGGCCGCGGATTAGGGGGTCCGGAGCCCTTTAAAATATTACAGGAATTGGCCGACGCCATGGGTGGCGCTGTGGGCGCGAGCCGCGCCGCCGTGGATGCGGGTTGGATCAGTCATACTATGCAAGTGGGACAAACCGGAAAAACCGTTACACCGGATGTGTACATCGCCTGTGGCATTTCCGGAGCCATTCAACATCTGGCCGGTATGCGCACGTCTAAACTAATCGTGGCAATTAATAAAGACCCGGAAGCGCCCATTTTTAAAATCGCCGACTATGGCATTGTTGGAGATCTCTTTGAAATTGTCCCACTCATGATTGCGGAGGTAAAAAAACTCGCATGATCAGCAGCATCGCACTCGCATTCTGCACCTTGATCGCCATCGGCATCTTTGTGCGCCGGGTTTGGGAATTATGGCTTTTGCTTAACCTGGGAAAAGGCAAGCTCCCGATGGACGAATTGGGAAAGCGCATTAAGAGCGTTATGGTCAATGTTTTCGGGCAGAAGAGTGTGGTCAAGGAGCGATCCGGTATAGGGCATTTCTTTATTTTCTGGGGATTCCTCATCGTCACCTTCGGAACCATCGAGGGTTTTGTCGCGGGATTTTTCCACGGGTTTTCCTTCGCCTTCTTGGGGCCGATTTATCCCATCATGAATACTGCTCAAGACTTTATGGCCTTTGCGGTACTGGTAGCCATTGCAGTAGCACTTTATCGCCGCATCGTTATTCAGCCGCTCAGACTGCAAGGCCCTCCTGCTCACAAACGCGAAGCCTTCATCATTCTAGGCATGATTTCTCTACTTATGGTTTGCTTTTTCGCCATGCGCGCCATTGAACCTAAGCCCGGCTACACACCCATCGCTCATTTTCTCGGCAGCCTTTTAGGTGGTGCGCTCGATCCCATTTACCCGGTTTTTGATTGGCTGCACAATCTCACCGTCTTGGGTTTTCTTGCCTTTGTTCCCTACTCCAAGCATCTGCATATTTTGGGCGCGGGACCCAATATCTTTTTCCGGGATAATAGCCCTCCCGGTAGAATCGCAAAATTGGATTTATCCGATGAAAAATCCGAAAGCTTCGGCGTAGGAAAAGTCAGCGACTATACGAAAAAGGATTTGCTCGACCTTTACGCCTGCACCGAATGCGGCCGATGCCAGGAGAGCTGTCCAGCTTATTTTACCGCCAAACCCTTGAGCCCCAAAGATGTCATTCAGGACATCAAAAGCCACCTCTTTGAAGCGGGACTGGCGTTGCTGAAGGATCCCAAAGCGGAAACCAAAACCAAACTTTTTGCCAATGTCATCACTCAGGATGTGCTCTGGGCCTGTACCACCTGCCGCGCTTGTGAAGAAGTCTGTCCCGTTTACATCAGCCCTATGCGCAAGCTCATTGGCATTCGCCAAAACCGCGTCCTGATGGAAGGCGACTTCCCGGAGGAAGCGCAAGCAGCCATGAAGAATATGGAAAACCAGAGCAATCCCTGGGGATTGCCTCAGGAAGACAGAGGCAAATGGGCGGAAGGATTGGGCGTCAAGACTTTGGCAGAAAAAGCTGACGTAGAATACCTCTACTATGTGGGTTGTTCTGGTGCCTATGACGAGCGTAACATACAGGTTACTAAAGCCGTGACCGGCCTGCTGAACAAAGCCGGAGTCAGTTTCGGCATATTAGGCAAGGAAGAAACCTGCTGCGGGGACAGCGCCCGTCGGATTGGCAATGAATACCTGTTCCAAGCCTTGGCTCCGCAAAGCGTGGAAACCTTTACCAAATACGGTGTACGAAAAGTCATCACGGCCTGCCCGCATTGTTTCAATACCATCAAAAATGAATTCCCGGAATTTGGCGGTGAATACCAGGTCATCCATCATTCCGAACTGCTGGCTAATTTGGTCGCAGATGGAAAATTACCCGCAGCTCCGAGCGAAAGCGTCGAGGTCGCCTTCCATGATTCCTGTTATCTGGGACGGCACAATGGCGTGTTCGATGCCCCCAGAAAAACTCTGGTTGGAGCTGGCGTCAAGGTAAAGGAATTGGAACGGAATCGCGAAAAAAGCTTCTGCTGCGGCGCCGGAGGCGGTAGAATGTGGATGGAAGAAAAAATCGGGACGCGCATTAATGAGGAGCGTGCCAAAGAGGCTGTGGCGACTGGCGCTAAAACCGTCGGCACGGCATGCCCTTTCTGCATGACTATGATGACGGATGGCATGAAGAGTCTTGGGAAGGCGGATACCGTTAAAGTCAAGGATGTCGCGGAAGTCTTGTGGGAAAGCGTTCAAAAGAACTCGGCCTAAAAACGGCTGCGATTCGTTAGATGTTTTGAGGCCAGTGTGATGGGAGTTTATGCATGAGCTTTAAGATTAAAAAAGTTGCCGTATTGGGTTCAGGGGTCATGGGCAGTGCCATTGCGGCCCACTTTGCGAATGCCGGTATCGGTAGCATATTACTGGACCTTCCCCCCAAAGACGGAAAAGACCCCAACGCCTTGGCCAAAGCGGGTTTGCTCAATGCAGTCAAGTCCAAACCTGCCGCCTTTTACCTTCCCGATTTCGCCGGATTGATCGAGGTGGGCAATTTCGCCGCGGACTTCGAAAAAATTCAAGAGTGCGAACTCATCGTCGAAGTCGTGGTAGAGAGAATGGATATCAAGAAGGAACTTTTCCGGAAAATTGATGCCGTGCGAAAACCCGGTTCACTGGTGGTATCCAATACCTCCGGCCTATCCATCAACGCCATGATTGCCGAGTGCTCGGAAGATTTGCGCAAGCATTTTTTAGGCATGCATTTTTTCAACCCGCCCCGTTACCTCAAATTGCTGGAAATCATACCCGGTAAGGAAACCTTGCCCGAAGCGATTGATTTTTGCCGAACCTTCGGCGAAGACATCCTCGGCAAAGGTGTAGTCATCTGCAAAGACACCCCCAATTTCATAGCCAATCGCATCGGCATCTATTCCATCCTGCAGGCCATGCGTTCCGTAACCGAAGACGGCTACTCGATACAGGAAGTGGATGCGCTCATGGGTCCGCTCATCGGAAATCCTAAAAGCGCCGTGTTCCGCACAGCCGATGTTGTGGGCCTCGATACCATGCGCCATGTTTCCCAGAATCTTTGGGATTACTGCCCCGATGACGACGAACGTGAAATTTTCAAAATCCCGGACGTACTGAATCAACTTGTAAATGGCGGTTCCCTGGGCGCTAAAAGCGGCAAGGGTTTTTACGCCAAAGAAGGCAAGGGGGAAATCAAACATT
>JAYSRH010000176.1:0-1758 GCA_043721115.1 Fibrobacteria bacterium
AAATTGTGGCCTATTTGGTGACTGCGAAACTCAATTTTTCCAAGTTAAACACGGCAATTGTTACCTGAAGGTACCCACTCAAAGTGCGAAGGAACCAAAAAAAGTCTAGCCAGTCCGCGAAATCAAACCTGTTCACGTTTTCTGCAAAACACTCGCGCGCTGAAAAAGAATTGGAGAGCCCGGCTTTGGAAATGACCGAGCCCATGCGCAATATCATCTGCGAATTCGATGACCATTCTAATCTAAAACCGGCGGGCCATGTTTTAGTATTAAGGGATGCGAATGGCTCAGTCCATTCAATTTTTAAAGCCAGTGACGGAACCGAAAAAGATGGAATATTATCCTTCGATTTCAAAAACCTTGACGAGGAAGTCGACTATATTCTGGAAATTCAAAACGAAAAGTCAGAAGTTATAGAGACCATTTTTTCAGAAAAAAAGCACGGGGATTGGGCAGCGGGCCAGGCGACCATTGAGGACAAATGAAATTGAAGCAAAAGATAAAATTGAATGGTATTGGATTGATGGCGACGATCGGATCATTGATGATTGTCAATTGTGGCAGCAGGGATACCCGAAATCTTCCTAACAATATTAGAGTCAAATCGTTGAACAGTAACGGATACCACGCGCATGCGCGGATGGTTTTCAACCCAACCAATCCCATCAAATTTATTTGTACTGGAATATTTGGAGAAGGATTAAAAACGAAAGAATACATATTTAACGACATATCCGAATCTGGTGTGGAATTGAATATCAAGAAAAAAGTTTCAGGAATATGCGGATACAAGTTTAACGCACTCTCGATAGAGTGTTCAAAATCACCTACCTACTTTTCCTCCGATGACCCTCCACCTGAAAAAATCATTTTAGGCCTTCTAGATACTTCTGTTTCCGCAGCGACCTTTGAGGGCAATACATTTGTAAGCCCCAACAAAATTTTGAATAATATTCTCCATATTGAAATCAGTGGAGAAAAGAGTAGGTTTTGGGGCTGCAATGATGACTGTGAAAATAAAGAGGATTTTGGACTTAATAATTCAAATCAGACCTTAACCATAAACTGCCAGGATGGCAAATAGTGGCGTTCAAGGTGTCCAGTAATGATGGCAGGACAGTAATTCTCACTCAATCGCATCATGCTAAAGTGGCCCTCTATTTTTCAAAAGAGTATTCACTAATTAATGCTGTTAACCTAGCTGCGCTTTCAAAGCTTGTCTATGCTGATTATGAAACGAGTGTAAAGCCTAAACTTTTCCAACTTTCATTTAAAAACAGGCCCAATTTCAGTTCGGATTCCTCGCCAGAAGTAAGGCCTTTTCTAGTTCCATATCTAGGAAGAAAATCCTACTCCACCGAAGGAATAACAGAAATAAAAGCCGACGAATCCACGTTTTCCATCATCGATACCCAGGCCTTCCATTACAACGACGATGAGTACAACGTTTTCGTATTTCGAGGAACGCAGGAGCTTAAGGATTTCGCTGCCGATGGATTTGCTCCAAAACATTTTTTTCTGGGCGGCGATGTCCACAAGGGATTTCACGACAACTTTCAATCCGTAAAACCTACATTCCTACATCCCCCGAGCTCATTTTTGGATTAAGGCCATACATTTGGCAGGCCGTTGCGCCAAATAGGTGAATGATTTTCCTTCGTAAGTCCGTCATGTTTGTCACCAGCTCTCGAATTGGACGATTCCCTCCCGGCTCATAAAAACGGACCATGCCTATGCCTTCCATGATCTGGAATATCC
>JAYSRH010000177.1:0-1757 GCA_043721115.1 Fibrobacteria bacterium
GGCAGGCGATTCAACTCGCCTCACATTACCTGAAAGAATTTAAGGATGAGCCCTATTCCGGACAGTTGGTCAAGGATTTCGCAGACCTTTTGGCGCAAAGCGGACGAATGGAAAAAGCTGCAAGCCCACTCAACACCGGGCGAGCTCCTGGTCTACCGGATCAAAGAGAGCTCGATGGATTGCTTCGTTTGTTTTTAACCTTTCCCCGTGATGGACTGGCTTCAGGCAAACAGGCCAGGGCCTGGAGTGAAGCCGCGCGTGATCCACAAGCCATGACGGACATGCTCAAAAATCTGCGACCCAATCAGGACAGCGCATTGTTGCGACCGGGTACAAGCTTGCAATTCCCGAAAACTTCCGCAGACGCTTCGTTGGCGCTGGGTATGCCGTTACCGGGGGCAACAGGTGAAACTAATTCCTCCAATGCGGACCTAATGGCCGCTTGGCTGAAAAAGGTTTTGCCGGAACGATTTCACTCTCTAGATATCCACCGTTTGGCGGAAGAAAACCCCGCGTTGTCTTCCGCAGTCAGCAAAGACCCGGACTCGGCTAAGTTTCTTCTCCAAGCTGTCGTCAACGGGTTGCCTAGGGACAACGACATCCAGCAAGGCAAACCCTCCCAGTTCTACTTCTACCAAGGGCAAGATTGGCATGGTCTGCAAGTGACTTGGGAAAAAGGCAGTAGTCAAGGTTCAGATAGGAAATCCGGACCCAAGGAACCCCTAAAAGTCAGAGTTGAGACCCATGCCAAGCATATGGGCAAGGTGAATGTGGCGGTGACCCTAGACGATAAGGGTGCTAAAATCGATTTCAAGAATCAGTTTTATGATGTGCGCGATCTTTTAACCAAAGCCCTTCCCGAGCTTGAGAAGAGTTTGGACTACTTGGATTTCAAGATCATGGCCTGGACCTACGCCATTCTACCTGAAGAGCATCTTCCCGCGACTTCCGACGGTGCCGCACGACCCGCGAATTTTTCCGATGGCATTAATCTGGATTTATTCGGCTGAAGTGCATCCAGTCCCAAGCAAACCAACTAGGCAATAGAGCAGTTTCCTGCTAATTTTCCGACATGGGTCGTTATCGATTTGTCGTGGAGTATTTGGGGACAGGATTTGCGGGCTGGCAGGAACAGCCTGGCCAACTTACCGTGCAATCCGAACTGGAAAAGGCTCTAGCCATATGTCTGCGCACAGCTGTGACCGTAATAGGTGCAGGGCGCACGGATGCGGGCGTGCACGCATCCGGGCAGGTGGCCCATTTCGATTGCGACAAAATCATTGACGTGTATAAGATTGAAAAGTCAGTCAATGCTCTGACGCCGGACTCCCTTTTCATAAGGCGATTGGAGTCCTGCCCTTTGGATTTCCACGCCCGTTATTCGGCGGAGTCGCGACTTTACAAATATCGCATTGCTCTGCGGCCAACCGCATTGCTAGGGCATATGGCTTGGTATACCGGATATCCATTGCAGCTGGATTTGTTTCGCCGGGAATTGGCGTCGGTGATTGGTCTACATGATTTCGTGGATTTTTCAGTGCCGAGAAAAGATGGCAAAAGTACCGAGTGCCGGGTCATCCGGTCAGAGATTCACGCCGAAGACACCTTTCTTATTGTGACGCTAGAAGCCAATCGGTTTCTGCATAGAATGGTGCGATCGATTGTAGGCGCAGGCTTTGATGTGGCTCGGGAGAATTTGCCCGAGGGCCTGGTTCAAAGTATACTCGCGGGCACCTTCAATGGCGAACGAACCTGGG
>JAYSRH010000178.1:0-1754 GCA_043721115.1 Fibrobacteria bacterium
AGCCACCGATTTCCCGCAAAGCCTCTGTTCTAAAAGCGCAGTTACAACCCGGAATATGTTCCGCAATTTCGTCATCCAAAAGTACGTGTACCGGTCCGCCCGGCGCATTTGCGACACACTCGGCGATCCATCCGTCGCCCGGCGGAGCGATATTCGGCCCGCCCACACCGACGTGCTCCGTGGTCATAAACGTTTGTGCCAAGTAGTAAAGCCAATGCGGGTCCGGTCTAGCGTCATCGTCCGTGTAAGCAACTATCTCTCCCGTCGCAGCGGCTAGCCCCGTATTTCGAGCGCTACTAAGTCCGCAATTCTCGGTTCTGATTAAACGATATGGATATGTTGAGACAATTTCAGCCGTATCATCCATTGAGCCATCGTCCACAACTATTACTTCAAAATTAGGATAATCCAGTTCAAGCAACCCGTCCAAACAGTCACGGATGACCGAGCCGCCATTATAGCTGCATACAACCACCGAAATGCGCGGATAGGAAGCATTCGATGAAAACGGCGATTCCGCAAAGGATTTTGTTGCAGCTGCAAGTGCGGGTTTTGGGTCTCGTTCGCGAGTGGTTAAGCCAAAATCCCAGTCCTCAATATCATGGCCGCCGCGATGCCATTCATCTGTCCAAGAGAAAATAAAAGCTCCCGCACAACCTGAGCGAAACGCCGTCGAAATCTGCCAGGCAAGCGTATCGGCCTGTTTTTCTTTACCGTTTCGCTGGCTATCGAGCCCGATCTCCGCAAGCACGACAGGCACATCCCCGGCAATATTATGAAGCCGCGCCAGATATTTACTGAGATTTTCTTGGCTTTCCAGGTAAACATTAAAGGAGAAAAAATCTACAAACGGTAGTTGAAGATATTCGGTAGATGGATAGTTTACGTAAGAGACCAAACCACCGGGGTCTTCTTCCTTTGCAATCCCATAAAGGACTTTTAAAAAGTTTTCTATTTTGCGGGCGCCGTGCCACCGAACAATCGTTGACGGAATTTCATTTCCGATGGTATAACAAAGAATAGCGGCATGTTGGGCACATGATCGTACGCCCTCACGAACCCGTTTCTTGATTGACTCGACCCGATCATTGTCGTCCAAAAATGTTATGTGCTGCTCCCACGGGAGCCCGACCATAACATACAGACCGTATTCTTGGGCCTTATCAAGCAGCCATCTCGGGGGAACGGTGTATGTTCGCACGGAATTAAAACCATTCTCAGCTATTTGCCGAAAGTCACGTTCCACCTCGTTCGGATGATACTCGTTTTCAAACTCATCAGGTCGAAATGTGCCATATGTTACACCCCTTATATATAGCTTTTCCCCACCGACAAAGATAAATTTACCTTTAACGCATGGTCTTTCATTTACATTCCCAGGGGCCAAATGCTTTTTACCCGGGCTTTTGGCTCCAGGTGGGGATAGGGCACTAATTGACATAAGAATACTTTGCCTTGCTAAATTACAGGGGTTTTAATTTACGATACATTCACCGGATATAGATATTTATTCACTATCCGACAGGTAAAAGCTAGTCCAAAAGTCTCCTCGGATGAATATAACGCGTACTCAACACTGATTTAAGAAACGCGGAATCACCCATCACTTCACACTTTTTGCCTAAAATTCAGGATTCTGATTAGGTAAACGACAAAAGCCCCCTTTTTTCCAATTGATGCCGACAATTTCCTGTGGGCTTCCAATCAATGGCGAAGAAGGTCGGCAAATCTAAAAAAAAAAATTCAGAATTGAA
>JAYSRH010000179.1:0-4340 GCA_043721115.1 Fibrobacteria bacterium
GCCGAGCCGGTAAAAAAAGGATTTGAAAAAATGCATAATGGATTCCTTAAGAGTGATTGGGTGAGTGGTTTTAAATTTTCACGGTAAAAGACATGCTTAGATTTCGACCTGGATATGGGAAGGCAGAATAGGCGTCTTCATAATACGTGTCCGTAATATTTTGAAGGCTGACATCCAATTCCATTCGTTTAATGGGCGTCCATTTCAAGGAAATATGGAGCAGGTTTTGCGCCGGGATCCGCTGCAAATTTGCGGGATCTCGAAAGAGACTTGTACGGTATTCCCAAGCCTGTTCCAGGCTATATTTGTGCAAAAATGGAATTCGAGTTTTTAAATGATGGCGGTAGAGTGGTGCGTCAGGTAAGGTAAAGCCTGCGTAATAAGTTTGGCTTTGGTTCTCGGAAGACCGGATGGTTGCGTTATAGGCAGCGCTCGATCCAAATGGTAAGGATTGGTCTAAAGTAACTTCCATGCCTTGAGTCCTAGTCGCATCTAAATTGATGGCCTTGACTAGATTGAGGGAATGGATATAGAGAATGGCATCCTTAATCTGATTTCTAAATGCGCACGCTTCCAGATAGCCACTCTTCCACTTTTGACGCAAACCGCTCTCGAAATTGATTCCCGTTTCTTCATGTAAATATGGATTGGGAACCAACCCCCAACGTCCGCCAAATCGGTCCCCGAGGCTAGGCTGGTGATAAAACTTTCCGATATTGAGGAAAAGCGCAAGGCTGGGCCGAGCCGTCCACAAGACTCCAACCTTCCCTGATGTGTGCCACTCGCCCGTTTCCCGCGCAAGCAAGGTGTCCCCGTAATATGTGCTGCCAGCCAGGGTCCGGTCCACTATCCATTCGTTGTTGGTGCCTAATGTAAATCGCAAGCACGCATCTTTTTCCAAGGTAAAATCCGCTGCCAGCGCCCCTTGTCGACGACGGTTATTCCGATCAGGATTTGCTGCTGCATTTTTATCAGGCACGGGCTTTAAATTTTCCTGCCCCAGGGTCAGCAGAAAGACTGATTCCATATCCCAAGCTAAAGACAGGGGCCAAGTGACGTCTCCATTTAGGCGAACCTGTGAACGCGAGCTTCTGTTTTTAATGGTCGTTGTGTCGCTTCCTAAACTCAAGCCAATGGGATCCGCTTTTGTCCAATGGAATTCTGGGGTCTCCTCGTCGATGGAAACTTCCGCGGAATACCGATTTTGATCCGAGGGTTCATGTGCTTCCCATCGAAGTAAATACTGGTATAATGCATTCGAAAAACCAGCCGTTCGGGTCACGGCGCTTTCATCACCCGGAAGACCTCCGGAATTCTTTGACGCTCCCATCTTAAAGCGAATAGCTTGTCGGGACGTGAGATTGAAACTCGCCTGCGTATGGGCATCCAGTGACCGGTAGGCGCTGTTCTGGCGCTTAGTCCAATGGTCATCCTCCAAGTTATAGGCAGTGTGATTTCGATCGAGGTAGGCAAAATCATTTTTAGCCTGTATCCACGCCAGATTTCCAAGCAGGGAACCCTTCGCGTTCGAGGAACCCCCAGAAATCGCACCGCGTTTTAGGCCGAAGCTTCCCCCGCCAAGGGTAACCTCTGCGTTTCTCTGCCCAAGTTTGGAATAAAGATGAACGACACCACCCATCCCATTCCCACCTTCACTTGCCGGGACCATACCTTTCCGAATTTCGATGCGTTCCAATCCGTCCAGGTTGATTTTCCCCAAATCCACTGCGCCACCGCCTGCAGAATTCATAGGCACACCATCGAGAAAAACCAAAAGTCTGGATCCGGAGGCACCGCGAATAGAAGCCGTTTGAAAACTGCCTAGACCGCCATATCGACGGGTCTCAATACCCGCTTGCTCGGCCAAAATGTCAGGTAAAGAAATAGCACGGCCTTGCCACGCATCGGACTGGATCTCAATTTCGCTTTGCCCAGCCCTTAAACGGAAATCGTTGGGGTTGTTATGGATTTCTTTTTTGGATAGCTCAAGCGTATCGGGTACAGCGGCAATGGCAATGGCTATGGATAGGCCCATTAGGGTGGAAAAGCCAAAACATGCACGACCCAGGAAGGAAAACATCTCTCACTCTTTCAACCGCGGGGCTAGGCCACGGTTAGGAAGTCGCTCTTTCGAGCAGTTAAAAACCCCTAGGTGAGTCTTCTGGCTTGCAGTTCGAGAATCAATAATTCAGGGATAGATACCCCAAACGCATCGTTCTCAGCGCATCCGACCTTCCAATCCTATTCGGACCGTGGTTGGCCCATTAAAAATGGGCCCCGGAGGCTTTAACCGCTTACAGCGACGAGCTCGCTCCCGATTTACACGGGATTCCTCGTTATGTCCGCAATTACGCGAACTTCCTATGAGCGGAGAAGAAACTAGTAATACTATCCACTTGAGGTATTAAATTTTCGCAAATGCAAAATTCACCTAATACCCATGTTATCCCCATGCTTAAGTCCGAGGGCTTTTCCATTGAGCGATGGGGGCGTTTTATCTCCGTGCAGTTTTTAA
This sequence comes from Fibrobacteria bacterium, assembly GCA_043721115.1. Classification (GTDB taxonomy): domain Bacteria; phylum Fibrobacterota; class Fibrobacteria; order UBA11236; family UBA11236; genus Chersky-265. The sequence goes on from JAYSRH010000179.1 coordinate 2,516, forward strand.
AAGCGCATCGCGTGTTTTCCACCTCCCAAGTGAATGGCGGACAAATTGACACGATAAACTATTTGATTAACCACCAGAGTTGTGAAGGAAAAGGCCACACGACCCGGGACCCGGATATCCATAAATTGGATTCTAGAGACTATCACAATGCCATATGCAGGGAAATTGGAGTGGCACCGGAGCATGCCGCGCTGATGGGTACGGCCGCGAATATGCAGTATGCTTCCATTCAATCGGAATCCTTCCAAGAGCTGACAGTTTGGGCGATAACAACAGCAGGAGTACAAGGCAATGCCGGCAGAGCAGGTGATGTTGCGACGTGGTATGAAGGCGAAAAGGGATACCAGTCGGTGCACGCCACTCCAGGAACCATAAACACAATTGTATTATTCAATTGCCAGTTATCACCGGCCGCATTTGCAAGCGCCGCTGCTATGATAAATGAAGCGAAATCGGCGATGCTGAATGAATTGGCGGTGGGGAGTCGATATTCTGAGCATCTGGCAACGGGGACAGGAACGGATCAGTACTGCATAGCAGCGCCTATGGAACCACTTTTAGTGGTAAGTGAAGGTGAAGCGACAAATCGAAAACCCAAAACCTGGGCAGGCAAACACACCAAGCTCGGTGAGATACTCGCAAAAGCCGTTATGGATTCCATTCGAGAAGCATTGAAATGGCAAAATGGTTTGGAGCCTTCACGGACCAGACATTTGATTCATGCTTTAGGTCGGTTCGGAGTAACGGAAACCCAGTTGCTTTTGGAAATTCGTGAGCAGCTTAGCGAAAAAGAGGGCACATTACTTTCTGCAAATTTTCAAGCGCTCCTGCATGAACCGCAAGTTTCCGGGGCCGCCTATGCTCTGGCTGCCATTCAGGATCGTATAACCTATGAAACGTTGCCTGTAGGATTAGCGCCAGAGCTACTCGCCAACCAATTGGCGCTGTTGGCGATGGCGGCATCAGCCAAGGCTGAAGCGTTTTTACAATTTCGATCCGCTTTACTGGAAGGCTTTTCGCCTTCGGATTTCAGTGCCATCGGCATTTCAAAATGCGTGGCAAAAGCATTAGCGCTAGGTTGGGAAACCAAATGGAAATAGAAAAATGGCTTCCCCTTCTATCCAACCCATTTTTGTTTATTTGCTTGTGTTTAGCCATAGATACCCTCATTGGTGATCCACAATATGCCTGGCATCCGGTGCGTTTAATGGGAAATATTTCCATTTGGTCCGAACACTATTTGCGCAGACTGGGATTAAATGGAAGAATGGGGGGCGTTTTACTCTTCTTTTCCATCACCATTATCTTTGGTGGCGGTATATTTTTTGTGAAATCCGTTTTGTGGTTTATTTATCCCCCGCTGACCTGGCTGGGAAACGTGTTTCTTGGGTATAGTTTATTTGCTTTGGGTGATTTAGTTAAACATGGAAAACGGATTGCCAATGCAACTGCGAATGCAACCACCAATGCAACCACCAATGCAGCCACCAATGCAGCCACCAAAGGCAATTTGGAATTGGCCCGCATATCCACGGCCATGTTGGTGGGGCGGGATACTGATAAAATGGATTCGCCTGCCTGCAACCGCGCTGCCGTGGAAAGTATTGCGGAAAGTCTGGTAGACGGCGTGCTCTCACCTCTTTTTTGGTTCAGTGTAGCCGGGCTGCCAGGATTGGTGCTTTTCAAAATCGCAAGTACCATGGATTCCATGGTGGGATATAAGAATGACAGGTATGTGCATTTTGGTTGGTTTGGAGCGCGACTGGATGATGTTATGAACTATTTGCCATCGAGATTTGGAGCGGCGGTCATTGGGCTGGTTGCG
>JAYSRH010000180.1:0-4334 GCA_043721115.1 Fibrobacteria bacterium
GTAGGGACATCATGGCCGCCTTTAGAAACCCGCATGGCAATGATAATGGGACGCTGATCCAGTGGACTACTCATCTCAGCCGGTTTCGAACTTGGGTTATGCTTGGACTTCAGGCCTGAAGGAGTATCAACGGTTTCCAAAATCTCTGCAATGGATTGAAAGGATCGAGTCATTTGAGTTATTTGGAGATCCGTGTGGATTTTATTCTTCTTAATTCCACGACATCAGCCAAATCCTTAGGCCGATTTGCCGCTAATTTACTTTTAATCAAATCAGTCTTGCAGATCACCTTTACGCCGATTCCGTCCAACTTTAATACGACTTTTCTCCGGTAACACGCTTCGAAATCGATTCCCAAAGCTTGATTTAAAATATCGATTCTAAGAGGTGGCCGCCCAATTTTAAAGGTGTTGTCCGCAATTTTAAAAAAGGATTTCCCCACACCTTTGATACCGAAGGCTTCCAAGGCGGCAATGATATTTTCGATGTTTCTATCGTCGCTGCCAATCAGAAAATCGATGTCGGCCGTCAATCTAGGGTTGGCATGAACTCCTACTGCCCAGCCACCGATGAGCAAGTACCTGACCTTATTCGAATGGAGAAACTTCAAAAATTCTTTGTACTCTGCCGGTAGTTGCCTTTCGGCCATAATGACATTCCCTGAGAAAGGTTATCGTGCGCGATTTCTTCTGGTAGCTCATTTTCTGCAGTTCAATGGTTTCGGATTTTTCCGCCTGCTTAAAGGTCTCAAATCCCCACGCTTTTTTATCCAGCTTCATATGTTCTCAAGTATAACCATTTATTCCTGCCGGGAACCGGACTGTAACTCCGAATTTCTGGCCTACTGCCGGGTCAGAATTCTATTTTGAAAGTACCAGATATCTAAACCGGTAAGGAAGCCTCGCATGAAAGATCAGGCAAAGACAGGATGGATCCGCAATGGCATGGCCATTTCAATTGGCTTGACCTTGGTTTTCATCCTGTTTAGAAAATGGGCCTTGACCCGTATTGCCTTAGGATTTGTCTTGGCTTTTGTGGAAAGATGGCAAGCCCGAATCAAAACCGAAGAACTTATAGGCTTGCTTACTGAAGCTGGGGGGCAGTCCTGAGTTCATCTCCCGCTTTCGACGCAGCCGATCTCGCCCAACTGATCTCCGTGGGCATCACCGAAAAAATGGTATTGGCACAAAGGGATATTTTTTTGCAAGGACCGAAATATCCTTGCTTAAATCGACCCGCAACTCTTGGAGACGGAATTGTAGCGCATTCTGATTCAGATCGAGATGGCTTTAAACTCGAATATCGCGAGGCTGCCGAACAAGGTCGCGTACTTGAATTTATTCCCGCGTCCGGTGCCGCCACCCGTATGTTCAAGGCCTTGATTTCCATTTTGGGACGGACAGATAAGCCTGCTTTATCTCGATTGCAGCAAGAAGCGAAAGACCTAGGAAGTGAAGCGCCAGACACTCTGGAATTTTTGGAATGGTTTCATGGATTGGAAAATTTCGCCTTCCGGAAACCGCTGGAAGACGCTTTGCATAAGCAGGGCATGGACTTGCGGGATTTAATAAAGGCTGGTACATATCGGCCCATTCTGGAAACTCTTTTGACCAAGCAGGGACTGGGGTATGCGAGTTTGCCCAAAGCTTTGATCCCTTTTCACGACCACCCAAGTGGACCCCAAACCGCCTTGGCCGAACACCTCGCAGAAGCAGCATTGCTGGTTGGAAATTCTCAGGGCGTATGCCGACTGCATTTCACTGTTTCACCCGATCATGAAGCCATGATTCAAACCCTGCTGAATTCATTGATCCCAAAATACGCTTCGGAAGGCATGCACTTCGAGGTGCATCTCTCGCAACAAAAGCGAAACACCGATTGCTTGTCCATGGAAGAGGGACACACTTTCCTCCGTAACCCAGACGGCACGCTAGTGTTGCGCCCAGGCGGCCATGGAGCATTGCTGGAAAATCTCCAAGGTACCCAGGGAGATGTGGTGTTTATCAAGAACATTGACAACCTGGTGCCCGCAAGATTTAGAGAAGAAGTATTGAATCATCGTCAAGCCTTGGGTGGTTATTTGATTCACTTGCAGAAACAGGTTTTCACTTATCTACAACACATCCAAAAAGAACCCGGGTCGGCACTCGTGCAGGAGATGGCTGATTTCGCGGAGCAAAACTTGGGGATCAAGTTGCCGGAGATCAAAACAGTCGGGGAAAAATCCGCGTACTTGCAACGGGTTTTCGATCGACCTCTACGTGTCTGCGCCATGGTCAAAAATCTGGGAGAGCCCGGGGGCGGCCCTTTCTGGGTGCAGCATCAGGATGGTTCGCAAAGCTTGCAGATAGTAGAGTCGGCCCAAGTAGACAAATCAAATCCGGACCAGCAAAAAATCGCGGCAGCGGCCACTCACTTCAATCCCGTGGACATGGTATGCGGCTTAAGAAACCATCGCGGCGAGCTTTTTAATTTGGCGGAATTCGTGGACAGGGACGCCTATTTCATCACGGCTAAATTCAAGGATGGCAAGAGCATCAAAGCCCTAGAGCTGCCTGGACTGTGGAACGGATCCATGGCCTATTGGAATACCGTTTTCGTGGAAACCCCAAGCACTATCTTCAACCCCGTAAAAACGGTCACGGATCTTTTACGTCCCAGCCACACAGCTTAAACTGGTCCTCAAATGGGAGAGCCAGTGGGCTCGCTGGACTTGACTTTCCATTGGGAGCCGTCGCCCAAGGCCGGTAGAGAGAAATACGTGATGGAGTTGTTGTTGATGGCCCATTTACGGAATTTGTTGGCTGAGTCCATATCGCTGTCAAAGCGCCAGTTGGGTTCACCGGCATATTGTTTGTTTTCATTGAACCAGACAAAGACGCTTAAAGCCGGATCGGCATTGAAGTGGCTGAAGAAATCCTGAATCCAGTCCGCCTTTCCCAATCCTTCCGCGCAACCGATTTCGGTAATCCACACCGGTTTTTTCGGAAAACTTTTTTTTAGACCTTCCAGCGAGGCTTGGAAGACTTCGGTAAAACTTTTCCATTTGTGCTTGCGCGAATAGCTGTCGCCAAAGTTGTATCCATCCAGTCCAACAATATCCACATACTTATCACCAGGATAATACGGTACGATATCGGCCTTCACGGTTTTTTCATCCCAAATGACATTGGCGCTGAAAACGAAACGAACATTGGATGCCTTCTCGTCTTTGAATATTTTCCAAACGCGTCGCCATGCCTTTACGAATTTTTCCGGCTGTTCCCCCCAGACTACCCAATCTCCGTTCATCTCATAACCAAAGCGGTAGTAAATGGGCTGGTGTGAGGCTCGGGCCTCTTTGGCAAAACGATGGAAGTATCCGTCCCATCGACCCGTTAAAATCGAATCCAGCGTATGGAAATCATCGCGGGCAGAATAACGAACCAGTTCCTGGGATAAAATAGTGCGGATTTTACGCTGGGCGTTGAAATGAACAATGTCTTTTGGAAAGCCGCCGTCCCGATCGACAAAATACATGGCATAGGATGGACTGGTTCCAAGCGCATTGATTTCACTCTGTAAGCCGGCAGCATAAGTAGAATCCTTGGCCCATTGGTAAATTCCGAAAGCCTTACTCGTTTCAGTTAAGGGTGCCAGTGCTTCTTTGGTGAGCGATGTTTTATCGAGGGATGGCGGCAGATGTTCTTGGCAACCGATTAGGAGTGATGATAGGGCGACAACCCCTGCTGCCATGAAACCAACTGGTTCAGCAAAACCTACTCGATTGTATTTTAACACAGCCATCTCTATAGTATAGAGGGGTTGCTGATTTTTTACCAGTGGGGCAATCTCAAAATCCCCAAAGCCTCGAATACTCTTTTTACGGGCGGGTCGGACAGCCTGCGTGCAAGTGCCGTCCTTGCGGAATAATATCGCCGGTTTGCAAGTTTTTTCGCTTGATCCGGGTGACCTGTCGACAGTTGGAAAAATGATACGTTTCGGAGTTTGCGCTCCACGCATATTTGCCTTTTTCACCATGCGCGGACATTCGGGTCTCTACCGCAAAAAGCACCTTGTCACTATGAGTAAAATACTCTTCAGCATGGAACGGCCTACTGCCCATGCTAAGGGTTGGAGGCACCGGTCTCCTTTGTCCCGTTGGATCCAAGGTCGTATTCAAGAGCCACGCCAAACGAATGGCCGCCAGTTTAAGTTGGATCAGCACCTGTAGAGTGGATCCGTGTATGTATTCTTCATTCAGAGAAACTTTGATGCCTTTTGGAAAAGGTTTGCCGTTGAGAAGGTAACATCCCAGTGACTTGGCATGTGTTTCGTCCACCCAGGATCGAACC
>JAYSRH010000181.1:0-4323 GCA_043721115.1 Fibrobacteria bacterium
AATTTCCCCCATGGTAAAATCGCCAAGGCCAATCGAATATCGGCCCAATTCATGCTGAGAAACTTTGAGTGGACAATTTATAGGTACTTCATTAGTCCCAACCAGAACGACGGATTTAGTGAATGCTTTGGCTAAGGCCTGACAAGGTTTGTAATTGCACTTTGGACAGGCTCTGGGGTCCAGAATGGGAAAGTTGGCATCCATCAAAAAACCCAATGGTGATAAGGTGCAATTAAAATAATAACTGGGATAAATCTAGAAACTGACGCATAAACGTCCGTGATATGGCGCACATAAAGGGTAGCTGGTTCCAGATAAACGGGTTCAATAGCTGATATGTTTGCTCTGGTAGGCAAACTCCCGCTTTAAAGTCGCATTCATTTTGATGTCAATTATTTCATGTAAAATTGACTGGGAATAATTAGGACTCTGAACGGCCGTTAAAAATCCTTTCTTCAGCATCAACTCCATTTGCTTCGCATGCATTGCCTCTTCGTGCAGGTTCATTTTTTGAGATGGTGACATTTTGTCGGGTGGAGTTGCCCCTGTGCTTGTCGCATCTGCGTCTGCGTAGGGATTCCTACCAAGAAACATCAGCATTGTTTTTTCAAGTTCAGCATGGCTTGCCTGGATCGCCTTTAATTCGATTTCGAGGTAGGCAATGATTTTTTGAGTGCTGGCAATCGTCGCGGCATTAATACCAGAAAAACAGGATATTGCAGATTTAAGATCCGATCCAAGGATGGATACGTAGTTCTCCATAAAATGATCGTTAACGCTTGCCTGTGTCCAATTCAAAAGCATGTCCCACAGAGGTCTCTCGACGTTAACGGAAGCGCTAGTAGGCGCTCGTATATAGGCTGGTGTTTTCCGGTCCACGTCCACTGAAAATGTTTGCGCATCAATCCTTCGGATAAACACCAGTTTTCCAAAATGATTAAATGGTTTTCCAAAGGGATCTATCGTGGCTGGAATTAAAAAGAGTGGATTCACGAGGGCAAGGGGTAGTAGGTTTATTCGTAACCGGGAATGCGGTGGTGGAATCATGGGTATCAAATCCTGATTATGGACAAATCGATAGGCGATGATGGGCTGTACAACTGAAAAATGATGACTGAATTCGGAGTCACCGACAAGGGGGCTACCGAAGGTGTAAATCATAACCTTTTGGTGGCCTTTTTTGCGGAGGTAAGCACCCACCAAATTGGAAATAGCACCGCCAAGGGAATGGCCGCAAATTATTATTGGTTTAGTCATATTTTTGATCGAGATTACCCCATCGACAATTGTTTTAACCGATGTGAATGCCTCATAAAAACCAGCATGAACTTTACCGACGCCTTCCGTAAACTGAACCATTTCCGCATTGAAATTCGTTGCCCAGTCCACGATTTCCTTTGTGCCACGGAAAGCAAAAAGCAGATACTCTTGCGTTTCAAAATGAAATAACTGGGTATTCGTCTCATGGCGATCCTCAAATTCAAATTTGTCTACAATTGTTTCAATGGGCTCTTCCAAGTCATAAAGAAAAGCGCTGTAAACATTGTTTACTCCTGGAAAACTGTACGTCCGATTCTCACTTTTTGTTCTTGAAAACAAAAAATCCACAATCGCATCTTTTCCAAAATAAGCTGCTTTTGCGAGTAGTGCTAGATTAAATGCATTTACCTTTGAATACTGGGTGTCAAACTTGAGGAACATGAACTGTTTCTTCATTAAATGAAGGACGATTTTGTTTCGGGTCGCGCTGGAAATTACGTAGGTCATGATGGCTTAAAATATTTCCAGATCGATGCGAAAAGGAGTTATCCGCAGAGAATCGTTTAGTAGAAATTCGGAATCTCGGATATTATTTTTAGACTCGCAATTCAAACGGTTTTCTTCCGAGTCGTAATTACATTTGTAGACAAGTGAATCGGGAATAGGCCTGATCACATTTGCTATTGACTGAACTTGAATTTTGTCCTTGAGATAAATTTGCCGCATTTGTATTCGCCGACCAGCTGCACCAATTGAAATATCTGATATTTCCCAATCGCACCGGTCCGCCTTAGTCCAAAATAATGGCACTTTTAAGGTGTCACCAGATCTATTTAGCGAGAAGTGTTCATACTTGGTTGATTGTTCCATTTTTCCAGATCCCATACTGAAATCCTTGCAAAACAATTTAGTGCTCTTGTTGTCGAAAGTCGTCATTATTTCCCAATAGACACTCGAAGGAAAATTCGATGTGAAGTAAAGATACCGTTCCGATTGTTTCCTCACATCCTGCTTCGATGAACATCCAACTAAACAGGCTAATCCTATGAAAAGCAATATACGGCTCATGTAGCTGCCTCATCCCATTCACCAAATGGAACGTCACTGAAAAGTGTCTCTATTATTTTCCCATGGGCATCCAATAATTCCAAGTAGTAGTGTGATTTTGGATCCAGCTTCTCGAATTTTATAATAATATTCCCCGCTTTTTCTTCAGCATTTTTAGTTTCGAGCTTAGACAGAAAAGATCCGTCTTTGGATTTTAGTTGAAAGGAATAGCCGGAATTTTTCAACTCTTTAGTACTGGCCAGTTCTAGGACAAGCTCCTCATTTCCGCTTACCTTTCCCGTTACTTGTAGCTTCGGGCTTTCCATCTCCTTGGAATCCCTGTGCTTTGCTGTATAAATGTATGGGTAGGAAGCAGCGCTTCTTTCCTCATGCTTGGAAGGGGGGTAAAGAACGAAATCTCCCTGGACGCGGCCGTCCTTTGCCCACAGCTCTTTGGCTTTTATCGTTTCCCGTTTTCCATTCGCACCAAGGGCGTAAACAGTCACAATGACTCGGGTAATATTTTCAAGGGATTTAGGGATATCAATATCCATGGTAATCTCAACATTTTGTTCGAAGTGTGCCGAGTCCACGGCCCATTTTAGATTGGTTAACTTTACTGGGGGATCAACAGCACGGGCTGGAGTCGCTTGCTTTTCAATTTGGAGCTCTTCCTCATCGTCCTCTGTCTTTTTTGATTCGAGTGCCTTGGCTCGACCCGATCGCCCTCCGCCAATGCCATTTCCACCGCCGGCTTTTGGCTTAGTGAAAATATCTGGATGTGCAGAAGGGATGGCTCCTTCACTACCGGCCTTTTTGAACAAATCAGAGCCTGAAAAGTGGAATGGGTTGTTTGCGGAATGCATATTGAAGCCTCAGCTCTCTGTTCGAATTGTGGAAAACTCAAAAACCTAGAGCAGCCAACATAAGGGGCATTTAATTGATACTCCGAAAGGTAAAACTCTTGCGCCTCTTCGAGGATTAAATGGTAACAGTACTTAGGCTTAGACGTATGGCCTTATTAGAGTTGTTCCCTTTGCACCGTCTTTATTCAAGTCCCATAGTCAACCTGCCGGGAACTACCTACTTTTCCATCGATGCTGACTTTGACTGTTTCTGCACTGCGTAAACGACACTTAATCTCCCGCGCTGCCCTTTGGTCGCTTCTTGTTTCCCTTACCTGCCTTTGGCTGGGCTGCGCGGGAATCGCCTCCTCCCCCCAATCCCCTGCCGTCCTTTCCGTTTCCGCCCGCGAGCCATTGTTTGTAGTGCTCCCGGCCGTTCCCGATAGCGTAGACACCCTGCTTTCCAGAATAGGCTGGGTTCCTGGCCGATTTGCCCAGGAGTTGCGGAAGGAAATAGTTTTTCAGTTCCATAAAAAGGGAATGGGTACCGTGGAGGACAGCGCTGCCAAGTCTGTGCTGGCATTGGCTCTAAGCGAATATGTGGAGGGCGGGGGCTTGCCTTCCCGATTTGTAGGAACCGTCCTTTTAAAGACATCGCAAGGATCGAGGTCTTTTAAAGTTGGAAAGGCCGAACAGCGCGCGGCATCCATTGAGCGGCCTGACCCAACCGTGGACAATATCCGGTTAATCGCCGAGTTGGTGGTTAAGGAAGCCTGCCGAGCTCCTCGAAACAAAAAGGTTCCCAATTCGGAATTTAATCCGCCCATGCTCATGCTTTTTTAAAAGCTGCTGGCAGTTAGCATCTAACATCTGGCAGCTGGCTATACTTGGCGTGCCGTCTAATTCCTGTTAATTTTCAGCGACGCATTCCACCATGGTCAAGGACGGTATCAATATGCAGCCAGTTGAAGTAAAACATCGATTCATCGGAGTTATCGGGTTAACCCTTCTGGGACTGGGCTTATTAACAGGCTGTCAGAAAAAAGAATTAACGGGAAAGAGCATTGCTAAGGCTGTCGTCGATTCCAAACCTATCACTGTAGATACCGCAGGCGCCGTCGATCCCATCGCCAATCCCAAAGCCGTAAAGGGTGGCACATTCAACACGTGG
>JAYSRH010000182.1:0-11843 GCA_043721115.1 Fibrobacteria bacterium
GGGGCTCCCACAAGCGTTGAAAGTCCGGCGGCCGTTGCCCTTAAATCCTTTGTGATTCAAAATGGCCGGTTCCGCTTCCGCGATTTACAAAGTGGGCGGCAAATTATTTTGGACCGAATAAACCAGGCCGTTTCCTTGGATTTGGACCAGCGCCTTGAAAATGTAAATACTCGAGGCAAATTGGAAATCCTCGGCATCAAGATTTCCGATTCTGCTTCCGGCGTCCATACCGGTGATATTCGGATCACCATTCGACACGACATCCATCTCAATGTTCCCGCTGAAAAACTCCAAATCAGAACGTTGGAATTGAGTTTCCAAGATATTCGTGCGGTGATTAAAGGTGAAGCCACCCACTTTATTACCAAACCTCCGGCATTCAACTTAAGCCTTTCGGCGCCTAATATTCGTTTGGCATCGGTTCTCAAGGAAGTGCCTACCGGCCTATCACCCGATGTCCGGAAACTCACGGCAAGCGGTGTAGCTGGCTTAGATGTGAATATCAGAGGGGGTTTGGACTCCGGAAAAATCCCTGAAGTCACCGCTCAATTCACCATTAAGGATTGTGGTATCAAGCATAGTGATTTACCCGCTGCAATCGAGAACCTGAATCTGGATTTGCAAGTCGCCGGCGACAGTCTTAGGCTCGGGCAGTTTGCCTTTAGCTTGGGCGGCAACCCGGTTAGCATGGATGCGCTGGTGACATCCATTCATAGTCCCGTTCCCCTCCTCAAAGGTTTGAATTTGAATGTGCTGTTGGATCTCGGCAAACTGATACCATTGGCTCAAAAGCTGGCTGTGGCGGGACCGGATGTTAAAGGCCAAGGACTCATTCAGGCTGAAATTAAAGCCTCCGGGCCCCTGGATCCCAAGGCTCCGGAAAATTTGCAGGCGCAAGGACAGGTAGAACTTAAGAGCGTTAGCATTGCTTCAAAAGCCTTGCCTAAAGCGGTGCAGCTAAATGGTCAAATTAAAATTGACAACGACAAGATTACCGAAGACCTCAATGTTCATATCGGCGAATCGAATCTTAGTCTCAGCGGAACCATCATAAACTATTTGGCTATGCTCATGCCCAAATTCAGTGATGGCCAAACTACACACGCAAAATTGATGGTGCAATCCTCTGTTCTTAATTTGGATGAGTTGCTTCCCGGCGGAGACAAAAAGGTGGAAGCTGAAAGTCCGCCCATGACCGCTTTTCCTGCGCTACCCAAACTCGACGCGGATATCACAGTAAAACTGGCTAAGACTCAATTGATGAATTTGGCCATGACGGATTTTACCTCCCATGCCACATTGGCGGCCGGTGTTTTAACCTCAGCCATGAAAGGTTCGCTCTATTCAGGTGGATTTTCCTCTACTTTAAAAGCGGATCTTAAGGATTCCCACAATGCCGATATTGCCTTAAAGTTGGACGTCGCGCGGGTGGAAGCAAATGATTTCATTTCCCGCCTGAACGACCGCCTGCCTGCGTCCAACCGCATTATGAAAAGCTTATCAAAGGCTGATAGCACAATTTTTGGCAAATTTAATCTGAACATGGATGTTAAAACCCATGGGCTTCCCCAAACCATGGCTGACAATCTTACAGGAAAAATCGACTTTGGCATTTTGGATGGAAAGGTGTTGGAAACGGGTATGGTCAAAGGGCTTTCCGATGCATTGGGCAAGGTCAGCAAGTCCTTGGCCTTTCATGAATTCACCTTCTCCAATTTTAAAACCAATATGGAAGCCGCTGGTGGCAAGCTTCTGATTAAGGATTGCCGGATTAATGAATCGGTAGTTGGTGCGTTGGCTGCTTCTGGATCGGTTGGATTTGATAATTCCCTCAACCTTGCTCTCGAAACACACCTGCCGCCTGGACTCAGTCAGGCGGTTATGGGCGCAGGAAATGCCCTGACCTCGGAAGTAGCTAAACTGACCCAAGTATCCGCCTTAGCCGGTGCCAGCTTGGTTCCCAAGGATCAAGCCGGTCGGGCGATTGTTTACTTTTTGATTGGTGGATTGTTGTCCAAGCCTAGCTTTGCCCTGGACTCCAAACGCATGGCATCGGAAGCTGGAGCCGGTGCTAAGAATGCCCTGACAGATGCTTTTAACAAAAAGAAGGACGAACTCAAAGCCAGAGCGGAAGCAGAGAAGGCTAAACTCGAAGGCGAAGCCAAGGCTAGGCTGGATGCAGAAAAACAGAAATTACAGCAGCAGGCCGATGAGCAGAAAAAGAAAGTCACCGATGAGGGCAAGAAGCAGGGAAAGAAAGTACTGAAGGGCCTGGGCTTCTAAGGAGCTTTACCGTCGCCCTGGAACTTGAAAAAGCAGGCTGCCAATGGAGGAGCGGTCAATTCCAGCGAGTGAGCGAAGTTGTGCATAGGTGAAGTCACCGTGCGTTTGCCACCCAGATTACCCACATTTCCACCGCCATATACCAATGAATCGCTATTGAAGATTTCATGGTAGAAACCCTCTAATGGAACGCCTACGCGGTAATTATGCCGTGGGACGGGACTAAAATTGAATAAGCACAAAATCAATTCCTGACGTTCATCACCGTCACGGTGCTCACCTTTGCGCAAGAAGGAAACGATATTGTTTTCCTGGTCCTGAAAATCTACCCATTGAAACCCGGCATAGGAAGAGTCCAGTTCATAGAGCGCCGGCTCCTGCCGATAGATGGTGTTCAAGTCCCGCACTAAGCTCTGTAGCCCTTTATGGCGGTCTTGCTGGAGCAGGTGCCAGTCCAGGGACACGCCGGGATTCCATTCCGCGTATTGACCAAATTCCAATCCCATAAAATGCAGCTTCTTACCCGGGTGCGCGAAGAGATAAGCAAAAGCCGACCGCACATTGGCAAATTTTTGCCAATCGTCACCGGGCATTTTATTCGGCAAGGAACCCTTGCCATGTACCACTTCATCATGCGAAAGGACCAGTGCAAAGCGTTCCGAAAAAGCGTAGGACATTTCAAAGGTCAACAAATTTTGATGATAGCGACGGTATAGCGGATCCTTGGCCAGATAGGCCAGGATGTCGTTCATCCAGCCCAGGCTCCATTTATAGTGAAATCCCAGCCCCCCTTTATCAAGGTCGTGCGTGACGCCTGGAAAGGCGGAACTTTCTTCGGCAATCATGAGTCGATGGGGAAAATGTTTTAGGATCATCGAGTTCAAATGCTTAAGGAATTCTACCGCTTCATGGTTGGTATTACTGCCGTCCGGATTGGGAATCCAAGCGCCGTCTTCCCGCGCATAATCCAGATAAAGCATGGAGGCAACCGCATCTACGCGCAGTCCGTCGATATGAAACTCTTCCATCCAATACAGGGCATTGGCGATGAGGAAATTGCTGACCTCATGCCGACTGTAATTGAAAATGCGCGTGCCCCATTGAGGATGGCTTCCTTTGCGCGGGTCTTCATGCGCATACAATTGCGTGCCGTCAAAGAAATCCAGCCCGTGCTCGTCGGAAGGAAAGTGGGCTGGAACCCAATCCAACAAAACGCCTAAGCCAGCTTGATGGCAGCGGTCCACAAAGTCTTTGAAGCCTTTAGGTGTGCCAAACCGTTTGGTGGGGGAGTAGTAACCCAGGACCTGGTACCCCCAACTTTCATCCAGTGGGTGTTCCTGAATAGGCATCAACTCGAGATGCGTATAACCCATACCTTTGGCATAGGGAATAAGCCTTTCGGCCAATTCATGGTATTCGAGAAAACCGGACTCCCGACCAGGTGATTTCTGCCAGGATCCCAAATGCACTTCGTAAACGGAAATGGGCTGGTTGTCCCTTTGTAGGTTTGGCCTCTCCGCTGCCCAGGCTTCATCATGCCATAGATATGGGGAAGGGTCCGTGATTATTGCGGCAGTTTTAGGTCGAAGCTCCGCTTCCTTGGCGTAGGGATCCATCTTTTCCACCAAGACACCACCAAGAGTGTGAATCAGAAATTTGTATTTGGGGCCTGGAGTTAAGGCAGGAATGAATATTTCCCAAATACCAGCCGAGGAAAGTTTCCGTAGCATCTGGCTGCGGCCATTCCAACCATTGAAATCCCCAATAACGGCTACACCTTTGGCATTGGGCGCCCAAACGGCAAAGTGCACTCCAGCCTGCCCCTGATGGGTTATCGGGTTGGCTCCCATTTTCTTCCAGATTTGGTAATGGGTTCCTTTCGCAAATAGATAGCCGTCATAGTCGGACAGAACCGGGAGGATGGAGTAGGGATCCTCATACTCGTATACCTGGCCAGAGTGAAAAGTGGCTCGGATACGATAGGGAAAGAATTCCAGCTTGGAGGGGAATAGGCATTCGAAGCAACCCGTTCCTGAAGCCAGCCCGCATTCGGCAGTGCCTTCATCCCAAAGGATCTCCACCTTTTTGAATTGTGGATTGAAAACCCTGATGATTCCGATGGTTTGCTTGTTGTGGACTACGTGATGATAGCCAAGATTCAGAAAGGGATCGAAGCTGGCACAATTTTCAAGTAGCGATAATTCGTGAGGAGATAGCAGGCATTTTAGGGGCACAGGATCACCCTACCTCATTTTGGACGAATTTTCCAGAAAAATTCCCAACCGTGGCAGTGGGTCTTCCCTTTTCAGAGAAGACCCACCCCAGGTTGGTTAAGATGGCGGAATGGACGGGACTTGAACCCGCAACCCCTAGCGTGACAGGCTAGTACTCTAACCAATTGAGCTACCACTCCGGGCCAGCTGGTGGGCGTTGAGGGATTTGAACCCCCGACCCTCTGCGTGTAAAGCAGATGCTCTAAACCAACTGAGCTAAACGCCCTAAACCTAAGCCTTACTTCGTCCCATCCTTGTCTCTGTTCATCAGTATGCCGATGGGCAGGACTAGGGCATAAGCGACCATAAGAACAAAAGGCGCAATATTTAACGCGACTTTGTTATCTGCAGGGCCTCTTCCCAAAAGGTAAAAACCAAGGATCAGCAACAAAGCCCCAGACAGGATGATGATTCGGTTTTTATTGCTAAAAAAGTCTTTCATTGACGCTTTTCCGGGTCCATTTCCTTCTAGGGAGCAGGTAAAATAGGTTAGAAACGCGACCAATTCAAGGTTAGGCTGACAATTTCACCTGAAAAGTTTTCACTAGGCGGGAAAGCCGGATTTCTCATAGGCTTTTATGATATCCCGGACCAGACGGTGCCGAACCACATCTTCCACAGTCAGCTCGATTTGGCCGATCCCTTCGATGCCGGTCAAAATCTTGCGAGCATGCGCGAAGCCGGATTTCTCATATTGGCCGAGGTCAACCTGAGTCTCATCCCCGGTGAGAACCGCTTTGCTGCCCAATCCAATTCGAGTCAGAAACATTTTCATTTGCGAGATGGATGTGTTTTGGGCTTCATCGAGAATGATAAAGCTTTTACCCAAAGTCCGCCCCCGCATGTAGGCCAAAGGAGCAATTTCAATAGAGTTACCGTCCCAGTATTCCTTCAGCCGTTCTGGTGAGAGCATGACGCTTAGGGAATCATACAGGGGGCGCATATACGGACCAATCTTATCGTTGACCATGCCGGGAAGAAACCCAAGGCTTTCGCCCGATTCAACGGCTGGGCGCACCAGAATAATGCGCTCAACCAGTTTCTTTTCCAAGGCCTGTACGGCCATGGCTACGGCCAAAAAGGTCTTGCCCGTGCCCGCAGGTCCGCCTGCCAGTACAATATCGTGTTTCTTGATGACGTTGATGAATCGGGCTTGTCCACGGGTTTTAGGTTGTACAGGATTTCCAAACCGGTCGATTAATATCGGCTTTTCTAAATGCGGGGTAAAATCACCTTTTTTGCCATCCCCGGTGGAGCTCCCACCCAGCATTTCTTGAACATAGAAGTCCGTTAACTGATGGCCGGTGCTCAGGGCATTGCGTAGTCTTTCCAAGCCTTCACGTGCATTGCTGACCGCCGTTTCAGTCTCAGCCTGGATGGTAATTCCAGGATTTCGCGTCAATAGTTTGACTTGGTAGGTGCGTTCAAGATGGATGAAATTTTTCTCGCCTTCCCCGGCAAGCTCAATTTTTTCAGCGTCTGTGGCAGGAAGATTGATGGAGAACAACTATAGCACCCCGATTCCATTTATCGTGATATCCTCTAATCCTAAGCCAGGGGCTGGTTTATAAGGATGGAATGGGAAATGTAACCGAATTTGGGAAGCGGGGCAAATCCTGGTCTACCGGCTTATTTTTATAGGAACTTAAGAATTTCCTGCAACAAAGGAATGCGGAAGGCACAGTGTGTAATTAGTTTTTGGGGTTGAGATTTAATTTTTAGGAAAAGGTAGAGGCTGAACGATATGCAAGCGGATTTGCGGTCCATGATCGATACAATAAAGGGAACCTTGGTAAATGCAGAATTGATTCACGATTCCGTGGATTTGGTTTATGTGGGTTCAGCACTGAATGAACTTACCGATGATCTGACCAATATAATGCTCGTCACAAACTTGGTCCATATCCGTTTGATGGAAGTTGCGGAGGAAGTGGATATCACAGCCATCGTTTTTTCTAACGGCCATCTGCCCAAGCCCAAGGAAATTAAGCGTGCCGAAGAGTTGGAAATAGATTTGATTACCACACCACTTTCTTTGGAAGAAGTGCACCGGCAACTCAAATCGGAATACGGAACGACGCTGGACATTAAAACCAGCATCGTTCCCAGCGTTTAATTCCAGTCACGGCTGCTGGACTTATTCGATATTCTGAATTTGCTCCCGAATGATTTCCAGTTCTTCTTTCCAGGAAACACACAGGTGTTGCATATCCGAAAATTGACTTTTGGTTCCCATTGTATTTACTTCGCGTAACATTTCCTGCAACAAAAAGCCCAATCGTTTACCTGGCCCTTTATGGCTATCCAAAGTTTCCAAGAAATGATGTAAATGAGCTTCTAAACGGACTATTTCCTCCGTAACGTCAAGGCGCTCCGCCATGAGACCAATTTCCGTAATCATCCTATCCTCGGAAAGGGTCGCGCCCCCGATCAGGTCTTGCACGCGTGCGCGGAGTTTGGCTACATGTTCTTTCTGGCGCTGCGGGACCAGGCTTTTCACGGTATCAAGTCCAGGGAAAAAGGCGTTGATGCGTGT
Source organism: Fibrobacteria bacterium (assembly GCA_043721115.1). Taxonomy (GTDB): domain Bacteria; phylum Fibrobacterota; class Fibrobacteria; order UBA11236; family UBA11236; genus Chersky-265. Next base: position 7,093 of record JAYSRH010000182.1, read on the forward strand.
TCGCATATCTTCCGCAAGCACTTGGCCTTCCTTTTCGCGCATGGCGACCAAATCCAAGCAGGCTTTTTTAAATACGGGAAGAATACGTTCAGAGATCAAGGTTAAAGGTTCCGCCGTTTCTGAAGCGCTGATGATGTCCGGGAGTTTCAACAGGTCGGAAATATTAACAACCGCCGTTGGGCCCAATCTGTTCTGGGCGTCTTTAATCAGCAGGGCATAGGCACTGAACACCGATTCATTGAGCGCAACTCCGGCGCTACCTGGACCAACACTGTCATATTGGATATGACAGGAAATGCTGCCCCGTGAGATGTGTTTTCCCAAATCCTGTTTCAATTTGGATTCGAGTACAAGAATATTTTTGGACGTGCGGACCTGGAATTCCAAAAAACGATTGTTGACGGATTTCAGCTCTACAGTAGCCGTGTAGCCCTCACCCACGATTTCGGCTTTGCCAAACCCGGTCATACTTTGAACTGTCATCTAATTTTCCCGCTTCCCCGTGTACTTATGAATGTGTGCGATTTTTTCTGAGGCAGTCTCAAAAAAGTGCAAGATCGAAATTAGCAATAATGGCCAGACCGCGTTAAAGCCCACCCGCAGTTGATATAAGTCCATACAGGGCTTGAGCTTTTTCGATGTCAAGAGTAAAAACAGTAATTTACGATTCCACTCCGACATAGCTTCCTGCGCTAGGCCAGTATGTCCTTTGGCACGCCAAGGAATCGGAAATATTCTTGCCGATTCTTTTACCACCCTCTAAAATCGATTTGGCTATTAGGGATTCCTAGGTCAAGGAACAACTAAATGGAGAACTCGAAAATGCTCGAATCAAATCACTTAAAGGCAATGTTTACAAGGGCTGGAATCGATTTAAATGGATTCCGATTCAACAAAATTACCCTGGTCATGGCGCTATGCGCTTTGTCCATGGCATTCTTTGGCTGTTCGGCCAAAGGTGGTAAGGCAAAGATTGTGGTGCCCACGGATCCCAACAAACCGGAAGTCAAGGCTGTGGCTACTGCTCTAGATTCGCTCGTCAGGGCCAATAAGGGCAAGGGCCTGGGCGTGGTCACCGGTTTCCTGACTGGTGAAAGCAAGTCCATCGCTTCTGGTTTGCTGAAGCAAGCCAGTAATGCTGCCGGCGAGCGCCGGCTGCTCACCAAGACGGAAATCCCACTTACGGGTGCTACCATCTTGGTATTCAATTCCTTGAAGCCAACCACCCTGCCGGATGCCAAACTCACCACGGACTCGACCGGTTCGTATGTGGCAGTACTCCCAGCGGGAAAGTATTTCGGCTTTGCCGTGTATTTGGATTTGGAAACCTTCCAACTGGTAACGACCTCCATTCCAAATATGAATCCCATGGCTGACACGGCCCTTAAAATGGATACGGCCATTGCCATTGAAGACGTGACTGCGCCTTCGGTATCCGGAGTGTATGATGCGACTACTGCCAATGCCGACGGAATCTTCCTGGTTGGCTCTGTCGCCGATAAAGGTGCCAAACTCAACATCACCTTCTCTGAGCCCATGAGCCGAGACACTACCAGCTCCAAACGTGTCATCATAGGTAAAATCGATACAAGCAATACATCGACTTCCATGGTCTTGGCCGACGCCGTCAAAGGAGTTGGCATGAGCTGGAGTGGTGATAGCAAAGAATTGACCTTGACTCTCCCAACCTTGGAAACCGGCGTTCAATACGGTTTGATAATACCGGTCAATATGAAAGACTTGGCTAAAAATCCTTTGGATAAGGAATACAAAGCAACCTTTGTTACAGTAGCAAGCGCATCATTAGCCTCCGTTCCATTTGCGGTAACATCCACGTTTCCTGAAAATTCCGGTAGCATCAAGCCCATCCAGAATCCTGGTGTGAGTTTCAGCCGGCCTGTAGAAGCTTTTTCCATTTTGAAAAATGCGAAAATTGAACCAGCAGTAACCGGTTATTTTGAAGTCTCCGGCGCCAGAGCGGTATTTATCCATAAACTTCCCCTGGCGGTTGGCAAGACATATACCATTACCTTGCCGGTTACGGTCTTGGATTTGGCCGGTTCGGCTTTGGCGAAGGAAGAGGCGTTTTCGTTTACGGTTAAAGACTTCGAAGGCGCAGCATCGGCTGATACAGGAAGGGCCAAGCAAGTTGCATTGGCCGTGGAAGGTGCTTTTGATGCCTACCTAGCCGGTGATGTGGGCCGCTTTGGCGCCGCGTTCCATGCCAATTTCCGTATGTACTCGGATGATGGAACAATGAAATCCAAAACCGAATTTTTAGATATGATTCGCAAGGATGTGGGTGAAAGCCAAGCCATGTCCGCCGGCTTCCCTGGACCCGTTTTCGACAATTCCACGGACGCGTGTAAAGATGGCGCCAATATCAATCGTTGGAAGGTGGGTGCTGAAGGTGGTCTCGCAGCCGACCAGATTTGGGTAGATGCGTTTGTCTCCCCGGGCCAAACGCCCCGAGCCTATACGCTTGATAAAATCGATATCAAAGCCACTGACTTGACTTGGGATCCCACCGGACCTCGATTCACGTACAAGGGCAAGAAATATGGGTTTGGACCTGACATGACCAAGTTCTTTGGTCCCGTCAACATGGACGCTGCGCGTGGAGACATGCGTTTTATGGGCGACATGTTGCGCCAAACTTCCACCGTGGTTCTAGAAGCCGTTAAGCTCGACAATAAATCCGAATTCCACGTTGACCCAGGAGTTAGCATTGTCAAAGACACAGCCAAACTGGCTGTTAAGATGATTGATTATCGGAAATTCAACCGCCTCAATTTTGGGGATATGCACCAGGCTTGTGCAGGTTCATTGATCGATACCAGTTTCCAAATCTTGAAGTTCACCTTGGTTTTTGACGGAGCAAAATGGCTGGTCACTTCCATTATTTCGCCCTCCAAACAAACCAATCGTGCGGATTATGACAAGGCTGTTGATACGAAGGATTTCGGAATCGTTCAAGCCCAGCCCATCAACTTGGTTGCGCCGCTTAAAGACAACGCCATGGATGCTGCCGGAAAAATCACCTTTAAATTCAACGGCGTTAAACACGACAGCGTAGGTGGGTACATCGTAGGCTTGGCCGAAGATCCTAAATTCTGCTTTGGCCGTCCTCCTTATGGTGCATTGATATTTGTGAAGGCATCCAATAAAACCGGCCTACCAGAGAGCTTTGTGCTCAATTCTGCAGGTGGTGTGGAGGGTACCAATGCCTCAATGATTCTACGTCGCGCCCAGGATCTCAAACTGCCGGGTTGGGAACGTACCATGTACGAGAATGCCATTACCAAGGTGGTGGATGTGGCCACTGGTTTTGGTGGCGTCTATAATTGGAAGGTCATCGCCATCAAGGATACTAGCGCCGTTCAATTCTTAGCCAATGGTTTCAATCCCAGTCGCTTCTATGGCGAGTCGGACTTCGGCACTGTACGAGGTTACTTTGCCTGTAAGACCTTCCCACAAGGTGATGTAGCCTTTAACCAGTTACAAAACAATCAGCAGCAATTCGTAAACGCTCAGCCGCCTATGAATACGGGTAGCAGCTTTGGTGATATGGATCAGGACGGTGTTCCGGATCAGATGGAAATCAAATACAAAACCCTCCCCAATGACAGAAATTCCGTTCCTGACTTCCGCGTGGACACTGATGGCGACGCTTTGGCTGATTTCTTGGAAGCCATGCTGGATCCTAAAGGCACCGACAGTCTAATCTTCAAGAAGGCCGATGCTGTTGGCGTAAAGGCAGAAATCACTAAGCTGGTTGGGCTGGGAATTATTTGGGTGGATTCTGATTCCGATGGATTCCCCGATGATATCGAAATGATGTCAGGATTCAATCCGATGGATGCCAAGAGCAATCCCGGTACCAGAGCCCGCGCCAGCGCCCCGGTAGGTGTGTTTGCAGGTAAGTTCCAAATGGGACCAAACCTAAATAGTATTTCTTTCAAACTATATACGGATACGCTCAAGCTGATGTGGGTAACCTATTCAGCAGTTATTGGAAAGGATACGCTCGCTGACACCGTCCGAACACTCTTTGATGATATGTCCGGGGAAGTACGCGTACCTATCACGTTATCCAAAACCGGTCCCGATGCCGGCCGCGCCTTGCTTTTGCGTGGACATTATGACCCCAATCAATCCCTCATGATGGGTCCTGTGGACATGATTACTGCTGTTCCAAAAACCTCCACCAATTTCGGCGGTGGACCCTATGTTGGTCAATTCGCTGCCAGTGGCCGTGGTGAAGATGTGACCCGGTTCCTTCCCGGAACTGGCGGTGGATCTGTAACCGGAGGGATTGTCAATCCTATCAATAATCCTCAACCAATGACAATCAGTTATCGATTGCCTCCTTCTGGTGTCAAGGAAGGTTCTTTGATCACCTTTACTAAAGGCACCGTGACCTTGGTTGATGATTTCGGCGATACGTTGGCCGTGGTCGATAATCTCATGTTCCGCAGCCAACCGGACGGCAGCTTTGAGTTCCAAGGTGAAAAACGGGTTACTGTGGGTACCAGCTTCAAACGTTCCGAAGTTGGAGGCAAGATTCTCTATGACGGTAAAGATAGCTGGATCGTGGATGGCCATTTCTTCCAGGAATCCGATTCCGCCGGCATCCATAAGAGCTATCCGGGACAGATCAATGCTAAGGCTCTCAAGGCTGAAATGACACCAAGCCCTGACGGCATAACGGGCGTCATGAAGGGATGGATTGCGCAGGATAAGACCGGTGC
>JAYSRH010000183.1:0-11828 GCA_043721115.1 Fibrobacteria bacterium
CAGTCGAGGCCCCAGTCGAGGCCCCAGTCGAGGCCCCAGTCGAGGCCCCAGTCGAGGCCCCAGTCGAGGCCCCAGTCGAGGCCCCAGTCGAATTATCTGCAACAGAGAGTAAAATCGTGCGAGCACTGTTTGGGCATGAACTTGGTAGGGCTGCTTTGCTTGAAAAACTCGGGTACAGCCAGCGAACCGGTAATTTCAAAAAGGCTTTGGATTCACTTTTGACGATCGCCTTGATCGAGTACACAGTTCCCGAAAAGATCAATTCCCGTTTGCAAAAATACCGGCTCACGACAAAAGGGAAATCTATTCTGAAATTAATACAACAGGACCCTGAAAATGCTCCAAAATAACCCTGCCCTCAAATCCAAAATCGAACAGCTCTGGAATAAATTCTGGAGTGGCGGCATTTCGAATCCTTTAACCGCCATTGAGCAGATCACCTATTTGCTGTTTATGAAGCGCCTGGACGAACTGGATCTCAAACATCAAGCAGATGCCGAATTCACCGGCGAAAAATATGTCTCTAAATTTTCCGGCACCTGGGTTCCTCCGGCCTACCGCGACAAACCCAAGGCCGAGCAAAAGCCTTATGTTATTGAAAAACGCACCCTGCGCTGGAGCGAATTTATGCGCATGCAAGCCGAAGACATGCTCGACCATGTGCAAACCAAGGTCTTCCCATTTTTAAAAGACTTGAACGGCGCCGAATCCAATTTCACTCACCACATGAAGAATGCAGTCTTTATCATTCCCAAGGCTTCATTACTCGTGGAAGCGGTGAAAACCATTGATGAAATCTTTGAAGTCATGGAAAAGGACTCGCGCGAAAAAGGCCAGGCGTTTCAAGATATCCAAGGCGATGTCTATGAATACCTGCTTTCCGAAATCGCCTCCGCCGGTAAGAACGGGCAATTCCGCACACCCCGGCATATCATCAAATTGATTGCCGAATTGGTGCAGCCCCAGCTGGGACATTTAATCGCTGATCCGGCTTGTGGCACGGGCGGATTTCTTTTGGGAGCGCATCAATATATCGTCACCCAATTGGCGCTTAAATCCATGAAGGGCAAAGACAAAGCTCTACAAGTGGATGAAGACGGCTTCACGCGCACTTCCGTCAGCTCGGCCTTGAATGAAAAAACCAAGAACATTCTCACCAATTCCTTGTTCGGCTACGACATCGACAGCACTATGGTCCGATTAGGGCTCATGAACTTGATGATGCACGGCATCGACGAGCCGAAGGTGGACTATAAAGACACCTTGAGCAAAAGCTTCGTGGAAGAATCCAAGTACGATATCATCATGGCCAACCCGCCCTTTACGGGCAGCATCGACAAGGGCGACATCAACGAAGGCCTGACCCTCGGCACCACGAAAACCGAACTCCTCTTCGTGGAAAATATCTACCGCCTGCTCCGAAAAGGCGGCACCGCGGGCGTGATCGTGCCCCAAGGCGTGCTGTTCGGTTCCGGCGGGGCCTTTGTAGAGGCCCGGAAAATCCTGGTGGACAAATGCGATCTCAAGGCCGTCATCACCTTGCCCAGCGGCGTCTTCAAGCCCTATGCCGGAGTCAGCACCGCCATTCTGCTCTTCACCAAGGTCTATGGACAACTGGACAAGGTCGATGAACCCGCCACTCAGCATGTCTGGTTCTATGAAATGGCCGGCGACGGCTATTCCCTCGACGACAAGCGCACGAAACTGGACGGTTACGGTGACCTGCAAGACATCGCTCAAAAATTCCATGCCCGCGATCCCGAAAAGCCCCAAGATCCCACCCAGAAGTTCTTCTCCATCCCCCGCGATAAAATCGTCGCTGAAAATTACGACCTCTCGCTCAGCAAATACAAAGAGGAAGTCTTCACCGAAATCGTTTATGAAGCCCCTTCGGTCATCCTCAACCGCTTAATCGCCAATGAGGTGGGTGAGGTGGATGCCAAGGACCTGAAAAAAATTCAGAGCGGCATTGTCCGGGAATTGCTCGAACTTCGGGAGATGTTGGGATGAAGGAGCAACCATCCTACCCCACCCGTTTATCAATTCGTCACCCGGCGGGTGGCGAATTCGAAGCGCTGGCAATTCAGCACCCGGCGGGTACTAATTCTTACCCCCTCCCAATTCTCTCCCCAACGGGTAGAGAATCCGGTTTTCACCCCCATCTAGGCTGGTCCCATTACCGTGCCCTGATGCGCGTGGACGATGCCGCCGCCCGTGCCTTCTACGAGCAAGAAGCCGCCGAATGTGGTAGGAGCAAAGCTCAACTGGAACGCCAAATCCACACGGCTTATTACCAACGCATCCTAGCCAATCAAGGCCAAGCCGGCCTCATCGCCCCCACGCGCGAACGCCTGCCGGGCGAACCTTTGTCCGCCTCCCAGGTCCTCAAATCGCCCTTGGTGCTCGACTTCTTGGAATTGCCCGACTCCACGACGCTACACGAAAGCACCTTGGAGCAGGCCATCATCGACAACCTGCAATCCTTCCTCTTGGAGCTGGGCAAAGGCTTTTCCTTCGTGGCCCGCCAGCGCCATATCCGCTTCGAGGACGATGACTTCTATGTAGACCTGGTCTTCTACAACTACCTGCTCAAATGCTTTTTGCTCATCGACCTGAAAATCGGCAAACTCACCCACCGCGATGTAGGCCAGATGGATGGCTATGTGCGCCTCTTCGAAGATCGATTCAAAGTGGAAGGCGACAATCCTACCATCGGACTCATTCTCTGCTCCGATAAAGGCGAGTCTGTGGCCAAATATTCCGTGCTCAGCGAAGGCCGGCAAATCTTCGCCTCCAAATACCTGCAATTCCTGCCCAGCGAGCAAGAGCTGATGAGGGAAATTGAAAAGGAGCGCAAAGTGATTGAGGCGGCGATGGCGGAGAAAAGTGGGGAAAGGGATGAATAGCTTCGAATTTGAGAACTTTGCAATTACGTCCGCACTGTGGACGCAATTGAAGACGAAGGTGTGGATGACGGTGGGTCAAGGCGAGGAGTGTTTGATCGGAATAAATCAGCGGGATTTAGGAGGGGGACGTTTCCCCCTCGCTGCAAACGCTGCGCGTTTTCCGCTACCCCCTCTGCGGGATGCTGCGCCCCGCAACGCCCAGCTGGGAAGGGCTTGCAGCCATTTCAACGAAGTTGAAGATACCGCTAAGGTTAAGTCCTAAAAATTATGAAGAGAACAAAGAATGCTAGATAACAGGTGTAAATTTTCGACAAGCAAAATTTTCTTTGGCAGACTTAGGCACGGTGACAGGTGCTGAAGAATCTTCCAATTCGAAAAATTATTAATGAGAAAATATCCGGTTTGTTCGATGTCATTAGAAATGGAGCAAGCATTCAACAGACTAAAGATCCAATTGGAATCCCAATCACAAGAATTGAAACAATTGCAACAGGTGAAATAGATCTTAATAGACTAGGATATGCAGGGATAACGGACGAATCCTTCAGTGATTTCTATTTACGCGATGGCGACATACTTATGTCACACATTAATAGCATCCCACACTTAGGTAAAGTAGCTCTTGTCAGCGAAGACAAAAAAATAATTCACGGAATGAATTTGCTCTGTTTAAAACCAAAAAGAAAATTTCTCAACCCAAATTATGCATTCTATTACTTTAAGGGTCCTGCTTTCAAAACTGATCTTAAAAGGATTACAAAAAAATCGGTTAACCAGGCGAGTTTTAACATAACCGCGTTAAAAGAAGTTCAAATCCCCCTGCCGCCTCTTGAGGACCAGGTTCGTATTGCCCATTTGTTGGGGAAGGTGGAGGACTTGATTGCCCAGCGCAAAAAGGATCTCTCGCAACTAGATCAACTGCTGAAGAGCGTTTTCCTGGAGATGTTCGGGGATCCGGTGAGGAATGAGAAGGGGTGGGAGAAGAATGCCCTTTCTAAAATTACAGAGCAAGTTGTTGATTGCCCACACTCAACTCCAAAATGGACGGCTGAAGGAGCAATTTGTTTGCGTACGTCTAATCTCGGTCATGGCGCTTGGAATTGGGCTGACACGAGGTTTGTTGATGAAATCCAATATCAACAAAGAATTAGTAGAAGCGAGATTTTGCCCGGTGACATAATTTTGAGCAGAGAGGGAACGGTAGGAGTTTTAGCACTGGTTTCAGAGGGCATGAAATTATGTATGGGTCAACGCTTGGTTCAGGTGCGAGCAAATCAATATAAAATCCTGCCTTTATTTCTTCTCCATTTACTCCTTATGGAACTTGCACCGGAGCGAATTAGATCGTTAATGGCTGGATCCACATCACAGCACTTGAATATGAAGGATTTAAGAGCCCTAGGTTGCATGGTACCCCCAATTACTCTTCAAAACAAGTTCTCCACCATTGTCGAAAAAATGGAGAGTATCAAATCTTTATTTCAAACGAGTTTGGCGGAATTAGAATCCCTCTACGGTGTCCTCAGCCAAAAAGCCTTCCAAGGCGAATTGGATTTATCCCGTGTCCCGATTGGTAGTGTAGTCCAAATGCACCAGCTTTCAAAAATCCATCCAGCAGTCCCTGCTTAATCCACGAGGTGAATCATGATTGAATCAATCTCAATTGCGAGTTTGGCTACCTTTGGCATCCCACCAAGCCCGTCGGTAGTCCTGAACGGGCCGTCACAGATTAACTTTGTCTATGGATCTCCTTCTTCAGAATCTACAAGTCCATTCACCCTTTATTTCCTTCCTTGGCCTGAGCACCGAATAAGTTGGCTTGGCTAAACGGGTGCGAGAATTTACACTAGAGTACAGATAACGGTCGCGCACCCTTCAATGGCCAGTTGCGCCGGGTGAAGCGGTATTTACCTTTTCTTGCCTAATTTCGCTGATCTAGCTATAATTTATCCATGTCTTGGAAGATCGCTCCAGTTGAACGACGGGTCTTTTCGCGAAACACCATCGAAGTGGTTGTATGCCAACTTCGCTTTAATCCGATCCTAAAGGTCGAACAGAAGATTGCTGATTTTCAGGAAATCGTTCGAGCAAAATACCCGAACTTTAGCATTACTCCGATAAAGAATATCGTTTTTTCAAAATCTGATCAGGTTGAAGTGACCGAGGAAAAGCAGTTCTTATTTAAGAAAGAAACCTCTGAGGATTCAATTTTCCTGACAACGGATTCCATTGCTTTTGAAACCAAAAAATATACAGAGCGAGCGGATTTCCTTAGCGATGTCAAACTTGGACTAGACGCATTGTCTGCGGTCCACGGCAATGTATCGCCAAAGAGACTTGGGGTGAGATTTATCAACTCCATAAAGAAGGATCAGGTCGAATCGTTTGCAAAACGCTCGGTTAATTGGTCGGATTTAATCAAAGATGGCTTTTTAAATGTACCCGAGAATTTATATGATCTTGCCGATTCTGCATTTTTAAACGAAGTTACTTCGGCTTGCGCTTTAGGAAAGCTGACTTTGAGGTATGGGATTCTACCAACTCCAAAGACTACGCCGTCTTTTCGATTTGATTCCGACAGATACGTTGATGAGCAATTTGAAATGTCTAAATACGAAGAGATATTAAAGACATTTACTAACGATACCTTCGCATTGTTTTCTCAGATCTTAAAGCCATTAATTATCGAATGGATGGAGAAATCAAATGGACCTTAGGATCCAATACGGTGGCAATCTAGACCACTTTATGAATACCGAATCCTCGCGCTCTAGAGGCGTGGAGGTTCAAAGAGTTTGCATTCAAGCTACTGCAAGCTCGTGTACAAATTCTGGGTCTGATGCATCTTATGCCTTCATGAAGGATTCCACAGGTGTTGGATTTAATCAACAGGCCCCAGCTTTAGAGCGGCTAATTAAGGACGCGAACTTAATGATAAAGCTTGCCGCCAAGCTACCCTATGACCCATCAAAGGATTTGGAAATAGATCAATTTTTGACTCGTTTTGAAGGTGATCTTACAAAATCAAAGCCGATAAGAAAAAAGCATGGCGCAGAGTGACCGGTGGCCGCCCATCTATTCCGCCGATGATCTATTAGACCAGATAACGGGTCTTGTTCAGGACAAATCAATATTCAAAAATTTCTATGAGCCTGACCTAGTAAATCCGGCGAAATGTCAAGGTGATATCGTCGAGATTGATTCCGAAGCTTTGTATCTCGACGGAGACTTAACTCCGGTAACCTCGGATGAAAGGTATTCCCACTGGCTAATTATCGGGAATACATGCGATATCTATCGAGATTTAGAAAAAGCAAAGTGGTCTCAGATTGTTCCGGTCTATAAGATTGGGACTTCACAAGAGTTGTCCGCCAAGAAGCTTGAGGAGTTCCAAAGTTATGGCGGCTCTCGGATATTTTATCTACCAGCGTGGGATTCGACTGTTCAAAATTATCATTTCCTTGCCGACTTCCTTCGGCCAGTGACGATTTATAAGGCTGGTCTTCTCAAGACAAAAACCGTTGGTCGATTGAATAAAATATCTTGGATATTGCTGCATTCTTGCCTCATCCGTTTTCTCGCGCGAGATGATGGAAGATACGACTAATAGCTTAATTTTGATCTTTCTGCCGATCAGAACGAATGGTTGTCATTTTCATTCCGCCACAACATCCGATACAACTGTTCATAATCGGAAACCATGAATACAGCCAACCTTACCGAGTTCCGCAAACATGCAGCCGAGTTCCTGGATGTGGTTGAAAATGGCGAGGTTGTCAGGATCTTTAAACATGGTAAAGCCATTGCCGATATCAGCCCTGTTCATGTGGAGGACAAGTCTTCGTGAATAAAGGCACCGCCGCAGCTTCCATTGAGGGGTGTTTCCCTGTCCGAGGCCATTCTGCAAAACCGGAAAGACCCGGGCAGGTGAAGGTCTTCTTCGACTCCTCGGCCTGAGTGCAATATCACGGTAACGACGGGACTTCAATCCATCCTCCTTCTCGAGGAAAATACCTTGCGAGCCATGGATGCCTTTCATATCGCGGCTACCTTGGAATGGGAGGCTGATCTGTTTGTCTCAAGCGACTTGCATCAGATCAAGGCCGCGAAAACGGCCGGACTTGAGGTTCGGGCGGTTCCATTTTCTTGCAACTGGAATGCAACAATCTCACCTACTGCCACGAACTTTTCGATTTCGTATCGGAAATGGTGCCGCATGGGTCAGCTTTCATGCAGATGGCATGCGTCGAACAGATTTGGGAATTCGACCAAAAATCGCTTGATTGGTGCTCTTTTGTGCAATATATTTTAAAACTGCTAGTACTTGGGTTGAGAGGTGAATATGAACCATGAATTAGAACTAAAAACGTCCGAAATCATCCTATACACGTCGCCGATGGGCAAAGTTAAAATCGAGATATTCTTTCAGGACGAAACCTTTTGGCTTTCCCAGAAGAGGATGGCGGAACTGTTCGGCGTAGACAAACGCACCATCAGCGAACATCTAAAAAACATTTTTAAAAGCTCCGAGCTTGATGATAAAGCAGTTATCCGGAAATTCCGGACAACTGCCCAAGATGGAAAAAATTACCTAACCTCGTTCTATCACCTAGACGCCATCATTGCCGTTGGTTATCGCGTTAATAGCCATCAAGCCACCCAATTTCGAATTTGGGCTACGCAGACGCTTCGTGAATTCATCATCAAAGGATTTGCCATTGACGATGAACGTCTGAAACGGGCCGGGGGCGATGGATATTTTGAGGAATTGCTTGGACGTATCCGGGACATCCGCTCCTCGGAAAAGATCTTTTGGAAAAAAGTGCTTGAGATCTACGCGACTAGCATCGACTACGATGGCAATGCCGAATCCTCGCAGCTGTTTTTCAAAACCGTGCAAAACAAAATGCATTGGGCCGCCCATGGTCATACTGCGGCCGAGGTAATCGCCCAGCGCGCTGATGCCTCGAAGCCGCATATGGGACTCACCCATTGGACCGGTGATGCTCCCAAAAAAGGAGACTTCATCATCGCCAAGAATTATCTCAATGCCGAAGAGATTGAGACCCTGAATCGGATTGTAACCGCCTACCTGGAATTCGCGGAACTTCAAGCTCGGAATCGCCGGCTCATGCACATGCAGGAATGGATCAGCAAGCTCGATGATTTTCTCAAATTGAGTGAGCGCGACATTTTGACCCATGCGGGGAAGATTTCCCACAATGCGGCTCTGATCAAAGCCGAGACCGAGTATGGGCAATACCTATCTCAGCAACTCGCGCAACCCAGCCGTGTTGAACAGGATTTTCAAATCGCCATAGACAAGATTAAGCGTCTGGAAACCGAAATTCCGAAAAACACGAAACGGAACAAGACGAAATGAGTCGGGCTTTAGAAATCGACGCCGTGGATTCGAGGTTGGCTTTCACACTGCATGGATACGACAAATCAAATCGGCTGGTCTTAATGGATGCGGCAAATGCAGCCCAATGACCACCCCTTCCCTAAGCATCTTCATCCCAGCCTACAATGCCGCCACAACCCTCAGCGCGGTTGTGGATCGAATTCCAAAAGACCTCTGGCTCAATATTCTGTCCGTCAACATAATCAACGATGGCAGCACCGATCAAACCGCCTCCGTTGTCCTTGCAATGATGGACAAATACCCAAAACTGAAACTGCACAGCTTCAATCAGAACCAAGGCTACGGCCACGCTGTTCGCCATGGACTAACCTTATGCCGTTCAAGCGGTAGCGACTATTCCGCATGCATACATGCCGATGGCCAATATCCACCCGAGTTCCTGCCGCAGTTTCTGGCCCACATGCAAACCCAGCAAATCGATCTCCTCCAAGGTTCCAGACATAAATTGGGAACAGCTCGGGACGGAGGCATGCCCTTGTACAAAATCGTCGCGGGCCATGTTCTGACCTGGTTAGAAAACCGGTGCTTCGGTCTCGCGCTCACCGATTACCATTCAGGCTATCTGGTTTATAGCCGACGTGCAATCACTACAATTCCCTTTCCGGAATTAAGCGGCTATTTCGATTTTGATTTGGAGGTTATCGCCTCGGCCGTCGCCATGGGGTTAAAAGTGGGGGAATTGGCGATACCGACACGCTATGCTGGGGAAAAGTCCCATTTGCAACCGATCCGTTATGGATTTCGGGTACTACGGGTATTGTATCGTTACCTAAGGGGCAGATATGCACAAAGGCCGGAAGCAAGGAAGTCACTTTGACGACACCTAAAATCAGAGCCGCCTTATGCTCCAATGAAACTATGCACATCGACCGGGTCTATGCGCAAGGCCGCCGGGAGCGCTTGGAGGCGCTAACCGAATTGCTTCCTGAAACCGTTACCCATTCCAATTTTTCCAGCTTGGCGGATCGATTGCAAAGTGTGGACGTGCTTTTTTCCACGTGGGGGATGAATGCGGACCTGGCGGAAAAAATTTGCCGATTGCCAAACCTAAAAGCCTTCTTTTACGCCGCTGGAACCGTACAACATTTCGCCCGACCCTTGCTGGACCGGGGTGTGACAGTCGTCAGCGCCTGGGCCGCCAACGCTGTGCCCGTGGCTCAGTTCACGCTTGCGCAGATTCTGCTTTCCCTAAAGGGATATTTCCGCAATGTGAGGGAAACGCGACTGCCCGCCAATCATGGCCGGGCAGTTGAAGTCCACGCTCCGGGTATTTTCGATACCACCGTTGCATTACTTGGCTGTGGAATGGTCGGTAGAAAAGTCGCCGAAATGCTCCGTCCTTTTGGACTAATGGTTATTGTATACGATCCTTTCCTCACCGAAGAAGAAGCCGCCTCTCTAGGCGTGAACAAAGTTTCGTTAGAAAAAGCTTTTAGCAGCGCACAGGTAGTATCCAATCACTTGCCTGACCTTGCACCCACGCAGGGACTTCTTAATGGCCGGCTTTTTGCCACTTTGCCCCAGGGCACCACTTTCATCAATACGGGTCGCGGGGCTACTGTGGTTGAAGCTGAACTTGCGGAAATCCTTGCGCAGCGTCCTGACCTTATAGCCCTACTCGATGTCACGGATCCGGAACCGCCCGCAGCCGCGTCCCCCTGGTATAAGTTGGATAATGTGCATTTAAGCTCCCATATCGCAGGTTCCCAAGGCCAGGAGATTTTGCGCATGGCCGATTATTGCCTGGAAGAATTCGAAAGGTGGCGTAAAGGCCAGCCCTTAAGATTTCGCGTGACCCTGCCGATGCTTGAGAAGATGGCTTAATCCTTGGTACAATTCAGAATATTCTATTCCAATTCCAAATTCTGGACCCCTGGTGTCGATGAATAATATTAATCCCTGGAAGCCTTTAACCCTTTCGGTTTTGCTGACCGGCTGTTTGTTTTCCAGTGGTGGGGAACAGGAGAAGCGGCGTCAGGCCGCGTTGAGTGAAACAATGCTCGTGGGTGCCTATTCTCTCGTCGATTATCTTTTCGAATATGGAGATGGCCAGAAATTTACACCCGCCATTATCAACATTACCGGCACACTTTCGATTACTCCCGATAGCGTCTATTTAGAGCGAATCTGGGTGCCAACGACACCGACACCTTCGGACACCAAAGGCAAAATCACCAAGGTGGAAATGATTGGAAGTGGAAACGCGATGGGTTCGATCACCATGACTTTGGACCAGGTGGATTCGACCCAAACGAGTACTGGTGCTTTTTCCTTCCGTCACGACACCTTGGTGCTAATCATCGCGGTTCCCAAAGAAAGGGATGCCCTTAAAAAAGGATACAAAGAAACCATTTATTGGCTGCCCGACTCAATACCTAAGCTTTACCACACGCCCACATAGTCGGGATGCACCAGATTCCATTCCTTGGAATAGGTGTGAATCCGGTTCGTGGCCACCATCGCCCCTTCTGAATTTCTAGTAAACAATTCGCCCCCCGCAAAACTCCAAGCCAATATGCCCCCTTCCAGATTTTCGGATTTGATGCCTTGTCTCGCTAAGGTTTCGGCGTATTTTCCGCTGCGAAAACCTATGGTACAGTAGACGACGATCCGTTTGGCGGATGGAATTCCTTTTCGAAATTGTTGCGCAAATTGGAAGGTGGACAGGGCATGCGGTAACATGGAGATTACCTGTTCTTTTGGCTGCCGGATATCGATGAGAACCAAATCGGTATCGTCGATAATTTTCTTAAGCTCTGCTGCTTTTAGTACCGGTACGTGGATGTCCAGCGTGGCCTTGGCGTACTCCACGCGCAGGCGGGCTTCGATTTTTTCTTCGCGGGACAACCCTTGGGCTTGGCAATGAGTGCTGCCCATGAGTCCCATTATTAGGAATGGCCAAGAAAACAGGGTAACTCGGAAAGTACCTATGATTTTAATTGCCATTCCAGCCACAGGCAGTCTTACGACTTGGCCGTGTCCGCCGGGGCTGCTACGGCGGGCGCCGGCTTGAGTGCTTCCTTGAAACCGATTTTTCCATCTTTGATTTGCATGATGGTTGCAGGCTTGATGGCATTGCGATTTTCATCGAGCGAGATGGATCCGGTTACTCCGTTGAAGACTTTGGTATCCGCCAAGGCCTGACGGATATTATCCGGGGTAGGGGCGGCCGCGCGCTTTATGGCATCGAATAGGAACATGGCGCCGTCATATCCTAAGGCGGCCATGGCGTCGGGCGTTTCCCCCGGGTAGGTTGTTTTGAAGTTTGTGACGAATTGTTGCAGCAAGGGATTCGGATCTTCTACAGCAAAATGTGTAGCGAAATAGCAATCGTTGAGGGAGACGCCACCGATTTCCAGCAGCTTGGAAGAATCCCAACCGTCTCCGCCAAACAGGGGTACGGTGATTCCGAGTTTGCGGGCCTGCAGGGCTATCAAGCCTACTTCAGTATAATATCCTGGAATAAATATCGCCGAGGGATTTTTGCTTTTTAACGA
>JAYSRH010000184.1:0-4310 GCA_043721115.1 Fibrobacteria bacterium
CATTGTCAATAGCAGTTCCACCGTTCCCGTTTTCTTTTCCTCAGCCCAAAGACGCATAGTAATGGCAGGAACGAAAAAGAGAAAGATCCAGGGTAGCGCTCCAAAATAGCCGCGCATGGAAACCTGGCCTTGTCGAAAGAAATCCTGCACAAAGAAAAAGAAGGCATTGGATACCAACAGATAAAATACGATAAAGACAAATCCCACTGGCGATGAGAAATAGCTCCGGAACTCCCGCTTGAAAATGGATAAAGTGTTATTCATTTCAACCTCTCGTCAATTTTGCGAATACGTCTTCGAGGCTGGCGGTCTCAGCTTTAAGCTCAGAAACCAACCAGCTTTTTTCCGCCGCCATTTTGAAAACATCCACGGCTACGTTTTTTTGATCGACGCCCTGTATGGCAAGTCGTATGAATCCGTCCTGCCCCTGCGCTATCACTTCAGCCTTCATTACAAAGGAAGCCGAAGCCAACTGGCTATGAACATCATTTCCCTTGGCTGTTACGTAAACGGTTGTACCAGAGGAACGGGTCATCAATTCCTTGGGTGTCCCCTGCGCGACGATGTGACCATTATTAATAATCAAAACACGGTCGCTGGTACTCTCCACCTCAGACAGGATATGGGTGGAATGGATCACGGTTTTTTCCTGGCCCAGATTATTGATCAAACTCAAAATGTCTCGTATTTGATTGGGATCCAGGCCGGAGGTCGGTTCGTCCAAAATCAAAATGGCAGGGTCATGGATCAGCGCCTGCGCCAGACCCACCCGTTGCCGATACCCTTTAGACAAATGTCCAATCAACTTGCGCGTTACTTTTCCAAGGTCACAGTCTGATATAACCTTCTCTACGGCACTTTTCCGTTTGTGGGCGGAAATGCCACGAATCTCGGCGGCAAAGGTTAAATAAGCTGTGACGTCCATTTCATGATACAATGGGCAACTTTCTGGAAGGTACCCGATCTGTTCTTTAACTTTCAATGGATTGTCAAAGGTGTCATGGCCGTGAATGCTGGCCTTACCTGAGGATGCGGCGATAAAACAGGTCAGAATTTTCATGGTTGTGGTTTTGCCCGCCCCGTTTGGCCCGAGCAAACCGACGACTTCACCTTTTTCGATATGAAAAGAAATATTGTCAATCGCAAGTGATTGGCCATACCGTTTGGTAAGGCCTTCGACATGAATCATAGGTCAGCCTTTCAACAACCGGGATCCTGATATGGTTAGATCCACGAAATCGCGATAAAATTACTTAGGTGCGAGTCGAAAGTCAAGCGAAGCGACTGAGCGCATGATTGGGCACGCTGGGGATAAACATTCCAAAGACCTTCCGGATAGCATCCGAACGACGCTTCTACCACCGCCCGGAAATCCCCATAAAAAGTATGGGAATTGGGTAGTTTAAATCCACGAATTTCCATTTTTCGGTTCTTGAATCCTTCATTAGAAAATTCGGTGAATTGAAGGCATTCCACAGTTCAAAATAGGTTTCCATTTTATGGCCTCGAACCGGAATTTCCTTCGCTAATCTTAGATCCCAGCGACTGTATGAGCCATACCGACTGCTGTTTTTGGGATTTACATGAAATAGTGTGTCGTTCTTAATATTGCTTGATTCTTTTGAAAAACCTATCCCATCTCCATCAGTAGTTGCATATGAAACGTAGTCGGTATAAGGTAGTCCGGCGGCAAAGCGCCCTCGAATGGAAAGTTCAAAGCGGTTAGGAAGTTTAAAATAATTTATCCAATTTAAGGCCCATGGTCTTTGATAGCGAAAATCGTAAACGCGACTATCGATGCTATCTTGGCGCTTGGAATAGCCGGCCTCACTGGAAAACCAGCCGCCCCAAGTTTTGGTAGGATTGTAGAAAAATGAAATTTCCGTGCCGGCAGCTTTACCAACCCCGCCACTGCGGTAGTTCAATTTTCGTTCCCCGCGAAGATTTGTAATACTGTCTTGCTTGCCCTTTGATAGAGCGCTAAATCCAGCACTGTCCAGGTCATCGACGAGCCCATTTGTCCAATCAATCCGATTGGTGTTTACCAGGTAAGGGACAATCATGTCGAAGTAATTTTTCTGGTAGATTTGAACTTCCAAACGATAGGCTGGCGAAAAGGTATGGCTCCATTCTGTATTGATATGAAAGGCTTTTTCTGGAACTAGATTGCGATTGAGATCGCGTATTTGGAAGGGAAAATCGCTCTGAGAATAAAGACCGGAAGCCAGGGTCAGTTCATCCCGTTTCCCCAGGCTTTGAAAATAAGCAACGCGGGGACTAAAAAATGGCTTCTGGGAATATGAGTCCGTTTCACCTCGGATTCCCAAGGTTAAGCGATGGGTAGGGTCAAAACTAAACTCAATGGAAGTATAGGCGGAAAGAAAATTAGCGGAAAGATGACCTTTATGATTAAAATGGATCAAATTTGGGAACTGTGCCAAGTAATTGGAAGTAGAATCTGCACCAGGATCATTTTTCCGAATGGTAAATCCATCTGGGTTGAAAAATCCGAGTGCATCCAAAGCATCCGTATTTCCATTGACTATGGTTTCAAAAAGCGGTCTTGGTACTTCGGCATCAAAGTGTGCGGTGCGCAGGGATTGGGCTGCGCCTAATTTCAAAAGAATCTTATCGCCGATATATCCTTTCGCATCCGATCTCCAGTCATAAGTTTCGTTGCGGATTTTCAATAAATAGTCCGAAGTGGATGGGAGTCGTTTCCCGGCGAAATCATCATTCGAAGCAATGGAGTCAAACCAAATTTCATGGTCTAAAAATCCGATATGCCAACCCTGAAATTGATACGCGAAGGCTTGGTTTACTTCCCAGTTGGTGGTAGGCTTCCAATTTAAACGCAATCCATGGATGCCATTATCAACCGAAACGACAACCGATGTATCTAATTCAACTACCTTTTCACGAGTATTCGTCTTTTTGCCATAGTATAAGTCCCAATCATAATAGTTAGGAGAAACCAGATTATTAACGACATACAAATGCGGGCGGTTTTCTCGGACGATAAAAACATCTCGGGAAATAATACCTGTATAGTGAGCATCTAAACCCGGGAGAATATTCCAGGAAGCCCCTAGTTGCAAGTCTTTGAAATTAGGCAGTTCCAAAAAGGTTTGAATCTGCTTCCTGTCTCGACTGAATCCTTCGTCGTCCGTAAATAGGTCTATAACGTCTAAGCCTCGGTTGAAAACCCAATCATACCAGAAGGCTTGATAGGCTAAGGAGATACCGAATTTGTTTTTTACTATGGGTACGCCAGCGTAGATATTGCCACGTAACATGGAAACATCGGTATACAGAGAGAGGCTATCCAACGGTTCGGGCCGTGCATGCATGAAAAGCGCTCCAGAAAGGGCGTTGCCCATCTCAACGGGAAATCCACCACTATATAGGGTTAAATCTTCGATGGATTCCATATTAAAAACTGAATAGAGACTGGCGAAGTGATACGGTTGCAAGAGCGGGATGCCCTCCCATAAAACCTGGGTTTCTTCGGATTTTCCACCGCGCACAAAAGGACGAACGCTCAAGTCATTTTGATTACTAACACCTGGCAAGGTGCTTAAGGCCCGCATAGGATCACCCTGGGCGGCCGCTATTTTGCGAAGTTCTTCCCGATTTAGCCGTATGCGACTGACCTCTTTTTCTCGATGGGCTCGAGTCCCACTCCCTACCACGATTTTTTCATTGAGCTCCAATGTATCTGCGCCACGGTTTACGGATTGTATTCCACTTGAGTCGATTTTGTTCGATGCGGCTTCACCACCCATGACGTGACCTAGTTCTTGGGCACTTATGATCATTGCACTCGTGAGAACACACAGCAGAATTAATGTCGAAGGTATTGATGCACATATCCGAATTCGGATCGATTGGGAACAGTTCAAAACTCTCACTTGAAATGCCATCCCATTCCAAGATTAAAATCAAAAGTGCGATCATCCAGAATATATTCTGGGACTTGCTGTTCCCCAAAGGGTGCCAGAGGATAGGTTAGAATGACTTGTGGAGTAATGAAATCTGGAACAATCAAAATTTTGGGTAAGTTCCAGGTAAATCCCAGGCTGGTTTGATGAATTATTCTGCGCTTGTGCAGGAAATAAAATTCCCTTACAGAATTCCCCAAATCGGCAGGTTGAGTAGCAAGGTAAGTAAAGCGATAATTACCGAAAAGACAATTATCGTTCCAAGTTCGAGAAATCGCATATTCCATGAAATAGGAATTGTCGGCCCAGGCGCCGATCATCCAGCCAGTAGATAGAGAGTGTTGCAAGGCCAGTTTTGCAGGTATCGGC
>JAYSRH010000185.1:0-4297 GCA_043721115.1 Fibrobacteria bacterium
CAAGGCTTTGGATCTTGCCCGGCGCGGCCTCCCGCGCATTCTCCCCGTTCTCCGGTGGCGCTCCGCCGGTAGCGACACCAGGCATTTGAACTTTGTCCAAGTTTTTGAGCTTGGCCAAAGCCTGAACCTTGGAGTCGTCTTTCAACGCTCCATAAGCTCCGGCTCCTGTTCGATAGATAACAGTCACGTTATCCGAGCCACTGGGCAGGCGCGCGCCCGTTTTTCCATCACCGAATTGCACCCAACTGTTTCCCGCAGCATCCTCCCGGACGATGTAGATTCGCTCCTCTGACGCGTGTCCGAAAAAGCTGTCCACCTTAGACCAGAGCTTTCCACCTACGTAGACCTCCGCTGTTGGTGTTTCGGATGGGCTGTTTTCCGTGACAATGTGATAGGTAAGCGGAGCTTTGGGAACCTGGAAATTCTGAAATACGCGCGTGGCATCCCCGCTTCCGATCACCACTTCAGGTTGTGTTTTGCCTTCATCGGCCTCGACTACATTTCCGAAAACGGTAGTCACAGGTTTTAGATTCGGGAAATCGGCGTATGCGACCGCGCTTGATAGACTAATCTTCCGCAGGATGGCAAAATCCTTGGTGCTGGTGGGAAAATTTTCCAGTACGGGTTCGACGGTTAAAAGACCGGGCTGGGAACCTTTTTTTTCCAGTAGAATTTGGCGGCCGGAGAGCGCTTTCACTTGATCCGCGGTGCCGAAATAATTGAATGTAGCGCCTTTAACCTCTGAGGTTTCCAAACGGGCGGCTTTAACTTGCAACTTTGGACTTGTCACTTCGTGGAACAAAGCGTCCCCAATGTACATCCGGGTATTCTTGATACGATTTTTTTCGAGGGCGATATCAACCGCGGCTGCGACGTCCTCTTCAGCAACTTCGACAACCTTGGCCGTAATGTGCACGCGCGCTGCCTTCTCTTCGGCAATCCGCTCAGCTTCATGGGCTGCCTGCTTGGCCTTGAACGCTTTTTCGACTGCTTTGTCAGCCTCTTCCTTAGCTTTATTTGCCTCCTGCTTCGCCTCTTCTGCGCGTCGCGTGGCATCAGCATCGGCGGCAGCGGCCGCCTTTGCAAGATTGGCTAATCGCAAGGTCTCATCCGCTTTTCCGGAAGTTGTAGTCGCGTCGGTTTTGGCTATGGCGGCATCTGACTTGGCAGTATTTGCGGAAGACTGCGAAAGGTTGGCAGAATTTACCGCAATTCCGGTAGGAACATCTACGCCTCCAACCAATCCATCTAGAACGAGATCGACAAGGTGGACGTTCCCAGGTGATAAAGGCGTGAGCAAATAAGCGGTCAAAGCCGTTGCAAAACCCGCTGCAGTGTCCACATTTGACTTAACAGTAGCTGCGTTTGCGGCTGCTACATCAGAGTGCCTGGAACTTATTTCCGAAGACGATTTGGCTGTTACGGCTGCGGTTGCGGCTTCTGCAGCCGCAACTGCCGTGGCTTGGGCAGTTGCATCGGCGGCATTATCTTTCAACGCAGCGGCCGCAACCGAATAAGCCAAAGTCAAAACCGCAGCCTTGTTGATCGCAGCATCGGCGCGGGCGGCTAGGTCAGCGGCTTCCGCTTTGGCCCTGATCTCGTCCTTGGCTGCGGCATCGGCTGCGTCTTTGGCGGCAGCCGCCGCTGCATTGGCCCTTTCGAGTAGACCACGAACATTCGCCTCGTCTGTATCCGCCTCGTCCGCTTCCATCCCGGCCACCACGGACAAATTGGCGGGAATGTTATTCAAGAACCCAGCATCGGAAATACGTTCCTCGATGCGGATTCGGGTTATCGATTCGCTGAGCCCGCCCCAGGTCATGGTCATGGGTTCGACTTTCTCAAGCGTACGAACCAGCGTCTTGGCTTCAGAATATTCCGAAACATTGCGGATGCCGGGGAAAGCGAATCGGGCCTGGATGACTACCGGTCCCCCTGCAACCAGATCCTGGACTTCCATCTCCAATGGAAAGTCGCTGTATCGCACCGGGGGACTCAAAGCGGAATCAGAATAGTACTCGGACGCATCCGTAACGGGCCTTGTGAAAGGAACACTTAAGTAGGGAATGTCCGAAGAGCTCACGGTTTTGGACGAACCTGAACCGGATCCCACCGTCACCGCGGAAATTGATTTGATGGGTTTTGCAGAGTTTATAATCTTGGCGGGGCCGTTATGTCCAAAATGATGAAAGGTGCGACCGATCCGCAAAGCAAACACGTTTTTATTTGGCGACCAATCCTTCAACTTGCCTTTCACCCGGTATATTTTTGTGCCGTGCAATTCGCGAATGGCCTCGACGAAATACATGTCCGCGTTCTCCAGCTCCAAGGACCGATTGCTCCAGACAGATTCACTTTCACCGAGAATCAGTCGTTCCCCAATCTTGATCTCCACAAATGAAAGGTGCTGTTCCGGAATTTCGATTTCGAATTCCGCGTCGAAAGTCGTGTCCACCAATGGCCGGAACAAATTGAAGCGACTGAGCCAGGGATAGGCAACCGACTCTGTGTTGGTTTCGAAGACAGCGGGCGAGTCCACTCCTTCCAGAGACGCCTTGAGAGGAAACCCGGCGGGTATCGTCACAGGCTCATCTTTTTTGATCTCGAACGCGAATACCGCCTTACCGCCGATTGACGGGGACAATCGGTATCCAAACAGACGAACCAGATCCGATATGCTTTCCCGCCATTTGGCGGTTCTTAAATAAGCCTCGTTGGCATAGGTGTCTTGATAGAATGTGAGGATGTCACCCAGTATGGCTGCGCCTTCCAGTAAAGCGATACCAGGATCATCCGGCGAGCGATGGGTCCATCTCCGCAGGTTTGGCGCCTGATTTATCTGGTGAAGGAGCCATTCGCGAATACTTCCATAGGTACCGATACGGTAATTAAAATGCGGCAAGGCGGGTCGATTGTCGGAAGGGAGGCTCGCCCCAGGCTGGCAGCAGGAACATCCTGCGCCATGCGCCACAAACTGGTTTTCCCCGGGCCGCTGCGGAAACCGCAAGGGCAGCGCGCATTCGTTGGCACAGCCATTATCGACATCGCTCATCGCCTGCCTCCCTTGATTTCGAAGGAGATTGTGCCGAACTCCATATGATCCGGATCGTTTTGGACCATGATGATTTCATTGTGGTCCAACTGGGTAAGCGATTCTACCGGCGGAAAAGGCGAATTCCAACGCTTGATCGAAACGCTGATCAAGGGTCCGGTACTTGTCGGGCCCGCTTTTTTGGCCAGGAAATGTTCCACCCCGCTAACCAACATCGCTCGACCAATGATTTGGCTGGCATGCAGCGCCTGCCCAAACGTCCATAAGTCGGGATGGAAAAATCCCATGCGGCCATCGGGTGTCCAGCCGTCAGAAAACTCTTGCTCAAGAACAAACTGGATATCCTCCGGCCAAACCTCAGGAGTCGCGCACACTGCGACTTTTATTTCCAGAGGCACAAATCGAGGTGGACGCACTTCGATGTCCTCGCCGATCAATCGGATGGCATTTAACTCCCTCTCGACTTTTTCCCGCAGGCTATCGGAAAGCACATTTGTGCCGATGGGATCTATAGTGATGCGCACGGTTCGCCAACTTCCGGTCCATGCGTATTTAGCGGCCGCGCGAGAAACACCTTCTATACCTTCAGCCCATGCAACATAATCGGCCAGGGTTACGGCTCTAAGCTGCCGCTGGCGATAGGCCTCCGGAACCCGGCGGAGAATCTCCACTACAGGCTCCCGGTCCCGGCCGTTAGTCACATCGAAGGGATTCCAGCAGCTATACACGTTAAGCACAGGAATATTTGGATCCACTGACACAGAGGCAGCATCGAAATAGAGGATGCTGTCCGCGCCGACATTGCCTTCTCCGGGTTCTCCAAACTGGTATTTGACCGTGACTTCCGCCGTGTCGGACAATTCCATGCCATTCCGTCCATTCCCAAAACGGATCACGCTGCGCTTGGCTTCATCCGTTTCCACGACAAAATGATCCCCTCCCTTGGCGGAATCATCGCTATGAATGAAGCTGGGCACTTCATACCAAGGTATGGCTGTTCCCAGTGCCGGGTCCTTAATCTGTAGGTCCAAAGTAGAAACGGGAGGGACATCACCGCCCGGCTCTGAATAGCGATACAACAGAGGCGCATCTGGCAAACGGCACAACGCGCCCCAGCGGGTTCGCTCATAATGAAATTGGAGCGGCTCGGTTTCTCCCAGAATTTCGCCGGGGTTTTTGAAAAGCGCCGCGCCTTCCTTCCCGTGAAAAACTTCGATCAAATTTCCATGGAAAAGAGAAATGTTG
>JAYSRH010000186.1:0-1730 GCA_043721115.1 Fibrobacteria bacterium
CACCTCGCTCAGAACGGGATCCGGATTACTTAACTGCGAATGGTTCGTTCTTGATCTATCCGGCCCCCGTTGCCCAATTCGATACGCGAGAATGGCCACCTTGAGCCCCCGTTCCGAAAAAGTCTGGGCCAAAGCCAGCGTCACACTGGTTTTTCCTGAACCTCCGGCCTTTAAGGCCCCGATAACGACCAGGGGAATGGTAGGTGGGTGGCGACGAAACGCCCTGCCTGCCGGGGACAAGGCAAAGGTGACCTGCATAGACACCTTATGGAGCCCGCTCAATGTCCCATAAACGGGTGAAAGCCAAACAAAGCCCCGTTGAGGCTTCCAAAGTCGATCTAAAAAGGGTCTAAATCCTAACAAAATTGAATTTTCGGCAACCGTGTGGGATAATGGAAGGCATCACTCAGCGGAAACTGCACCCTTTGGAAATCTAGCTATTCCAGGGCCTGGCCCGCTTCGCGTAAAGGACTCAAAATGGGTTTTGACGACAAGCTGGTACGAAAAAAGCTGGAGGTATTGCTCAAGGATGAAACCTTGGTGCAGCGCTATCTTAGGACCTATGGCCCAAAATTGGACATGAGCTTTGTCGCCAAGATAAAGCAGGGTGCGGCGACAGCAACCTCTGAAGGTGGCATGGGTGCGGCAGATGATCCCACCTACCAAATCAAGGTCAAATGTCCGATTTGCAATCAGTCGGATATTGTGTGTTACGAACTCAAGGCTAAGAGCCTAACAACTACGCCGGATAAGTTTCTGATACCGCGGTATGCGGGTGTCCAAGGCTTTAAAACCGTTAATTTCAGTTTGATCTCCGTTACGGTTTGTCCTACATGTCTATTCGCTTCCCCGGATAAAAAAGACTTCATTACCTTTTCCGTTCAAGCCCGTACTGAGAATAAAACCCAAATCGGTCCCTTTGTGCTCGAAGAACTCCGGAAGAAGGTTGAGGATCGCAAATCGCTTATCGAGGGACAAACTGATTTCGCGGCGTTTTTCAAACATCCACGCAACGTTGAAGCCGGAATCGCGAGCTATCGCATGGCCATCCAACGCACTCTGGTCGAAGCCTCATTGGAAACGCCCCTGGCCTGGTACAAGGCGGGCATGTATACGCTTAAAATAGCCCTGCTCCTAAGGGATTCGGGCAAGGACGATGAAACCGTTCTGAAGGAGGCCTCCAATTATTTGGGTAAAAGTTTCAAGAGCGAAGCCAAAACCCCGGAATTGGAATACCAGATGCTCTACATCATTTGCGCCTTGTATTTGCGGCTTGGAGATGAGGTGCAGTGTCAGGCCTTTATGGGCGTACTCGATAAAAGGAGAGCCGAACTTGACAAGCTATCCAAGGACGATCCGAGTGTGACTACCGTGCTGGTTGAGAAATGGATAGACAAGATCAAAGATATGTGGACGGACCGGGCTCTCCCGGATTTGTGGAAGCACTAGCCTTCTACCGGGAAAGCGACACATGTTCCGCCTAGGCATATTGGCAGGACTGTCGGTGTTTCTAGCGGCAACCCCGTTGACCTCCACCGCCGGCCTCAACCTCGACGGAGTTTTTTCCTTCGATGGCAGCGGCACGGGCGTCCCAGTTTTCGGCTTCCTAAAGTTGCCTACCTCGGCGCGCAGCATTGGCCTGGCAGCGGCAACCTTGACTACGGATGAAGAGGCCACCATGGTCCAAGGAAACCCCGCCGGACTTGGGCTGGTTCGCGATTACGATTATT
>JAYSRH010000187.1:0-4286 GCA_043721115.1 Fibrobacteria bacterium
AGTTAGCCTAACCCTCCTTTAAAAATCAGGAGTTTTCTGTGCCCGCAAAACTAGCATAACGGGATGTCGGAAACAATGCCTTTTACTTCCAAGGACCTGGTTCCTCCGCATTTGCTAGTTTGCAGTTAGGATAAAATATCTCAAATTTTTTGCGGAATTGCGCTGTGAATTTTGGCTATAATATTCAAGATTGTCAAATTTACGGCAAAGCTGGATTTGCCCTTAAAGGAGTGCAGGATGAGACTATTTAGGAAAATGTGGACTGCCTTGATTCTACCTGCGGCCTTATTTTTAAGTCTGATGCTAATGCATTGTGAACCCGGAAAATCGTTGGACCCCACTACCAAGCCCGCAAGTGTCGATTCGTCCCGAGTCCCAAAAATTGAGGTGGTTTCCACGCCAGTTAATGTTTTGCCGACGGATACAGGATCTGTGCAAATTTCCATTTCAGATTCTGCTAATGGGCTGCCCCTCAAAAACGCTGCTATCTCCATCACAAGCACTCGATTTGCGATCCTGTCGGCAGCGGGAAATTCCGCATTGATGCTGGATTCCGTGCCGGATGACGGCAAAGTATCTTTCCGCATCTTTTCTTCTTCACCTGGTACTGGAACAATTAGCATCAAGGTGACCTCCGGAACAAAAATCAGAAGTTTACCTATCAGCGTATTGGTTACGGAAAAACCGGTGGCACCAAAAATTATTGAATCCTTGCCGAAAAAATTAGTAGCCAAGGAAACTACGTTGGTAGTTTTTCAAATTTTAGATTCTGCCCAAGATAAACCCTTATCCAATGCCGTTGTTACTTTGACAAGCACACTCTTTTCCATCTTTGGATCTGCAGCAAAAGACACTGTTGCCATTGATACTACGGGTTCGGACGGCAAAGTCCATTTTAGAGTGCTTGCCATGGTTCCAGGCTCGGCCGGGACCCTTCAGGTAAAGGTCAAAACCGCCGCTGGGCTTACGCGCCAGGTCAGCTTTAACTTGGAGGTGGCTGAAGATACGGGAACGGATCGGCCAAGAAAAATGGTGTTCACGGCAGCTCGTTCTACTCTTAGAGCGGATGGAACAGATTCCACCGAACTTAAAGCGTTGGTCAAGGATGACAATAACAATCCCTTATCCGGGGAAATGATAACCTTTACCTCTACGGGTGGCCTCGTCAGGGGTGAGGCAAAATCAGATAATTGGGGAGAAGCCACTACCATTCTGAAATCGGAACGCGTGAACCGTTCCGTTATCGTAACGGCCACGTTGGTGAAAACCGGAGCGACGGCTCAGCAAACTGTTGCATTTGATGGGATTACGATTACAGTAGCTCCTGCCAAACGCATTTTAATGCGCGATAACATTAATTCAATTCTGTTCGAAATGAAGGATGGCGGTAATGTGCCAATGTCCGGAGATTCCTTGGAAATTGTGGTAAAGGGCGCGTATAAAGGTTTTGCCCAGTCCGGTGCAGAGTCACTAATCGTTGTTACAGATACTCGCGGCCAATACAAAACCAATATTACCTGCCATGAAGCCAGGGATATTTTGATATCGGCACGGGCTTTAGGTGCAAAGAGTGTCGATACCGTAACCTACACCAACAATACTTTGACTTTAAGTGCGTCTAAGGCAAGCATTTTTGGCGACGGTGTGGACAAAAGTACCATTACTGCCACTTTGAAAGATAGTTTGAATAACAATATTAACGGAGCAGAATTGCGTTGGACCACTACTTTTGGAAGCTTCGCTACGTCACCTTTTTCAAATACCGTGGCAGGATCCGGCTCCATCGTCCTGAAGAGCGTCAATGGGTCTGGTTTGGCGACTGTTAATGTGGAAGCCTACAGCAAGGATGCTTTTGGAAATCGAACTTTGCTTTCCAGTGGCAATATCACCGTCCCCATTAAAGCATTAAAAGTGGCACGCCTGGATTTGAAAGTTACACCAGACAATATTCCAGTCAAGATTGGAGAGACCAAGTTAATTGTACAGGCATTCGACAGTTCAAATAACGTCATGACTGGTGTGCTCATCAGTTTCAGGCTTGTAAAGGGCGCTGGGGGTGGTGATGAGGTGATTACCCCGCCTGTGGACTACACCAAAGCTGGGCAAGGCGAGGCCACCTTTAAGGCAGGTGGTGTCATCAGTCTGTATCGTGGGGTTAAATTGGCGGCAGTGGCCTTGGATATTTCCGGCACGGATACGTTGGTGATTGCCTCTTCCGATACCGTAGGGTTGACCATTTCCGGCCCACCGCATAAAGTGAGCGTAGGCGTGAATATTCTAAAAGGGGTAAACCCCAATGATGGAACGTTTGCCTTGCCGGCCGCGGCGGTGGTAACGGATGTTAATGGAAACTTGGTTTCCGATGGCACACCGGTTAATTTCAGCACGACGCCGGTATCCGCTTGGTACTTTGGTTCGACATACCACCTAATCGATGTATTCCCTTACTACTCCTTATATGGAGATACCATTTGGTACGAGCTGCCTTGGGGCGATTACAACAACAACAAAAAGTTGGAACCAGACGAAGTCCCCGCAGATAGGTTTACGTCGCGTCCCGCTCGGGGTGAGGATATCGACGGCAATGGCATAATCAACTTCCCACCTGAATCCTATACGGATATTAATATGAATGGAAGATGGGACGGATATGATGCGGAACCATGGGTGCCCAACAGGTGGTTCGATTCGACGGCTAGGGAAAAGCTTTATGTGGACTTCAACAAGAATGGCATTCGGGATTCCGTGGAACCCTTCTTTGATGCCAACCGCGATGGCAAATGTCAGTGTACGGGTCAATTGGATACCAGAGGAGACCTGTATGAGGAAACGTATTTTGGAAGCAGTTCCGGTCATCCCTTTCCTGGCGAAGTATCGATAGGGGTTACGCGTCAGGTCACGACCGTTCTCGGAAAGGCTGTCACTCAAATAGTATATGTGCAATCCATGGCGAGGCGGGTCTCGGTCCGGCTCACAGCGGAAGCCAATGGAATTCGGTCATATGTTGATGTCTACCTACCCATTATTGCAGGTGACTAACTGAGGAATTCATGAATAAAAACATTTTTGCATTTACGTTACTGACAATTGGTGGGTCCTATGGATTTCCACCAGGCAGCCCAATGTCCGAATTCGGTCCTTCTCAGGTTTCCGTTGCCGCATTTTTTGATCATAGCGGCCAGGATCTTTTTGAGGAAGCCTACCCATCCCTTTTGAATACCACAGGCTTAAGTCTGGATTATGCGCCATGGCCGTATATTCAGATGGGGATTTTTGGTGGAGGTGGGGAATTGGACGTCGTCGTTCCGGATAATTTGTTAAGCGATACGACAAAACATGATTACCTGACGGACTATGGTTTGTATGGTGGCGCCTCGGCGAAATTGGCGACGCCCCGTTTTTTATCGAATACCACACGATTGGTATCCTATGCATCTGCCGGCTACCTGAAAAGCTCTGATGCTTTAGGCAACAGTAAAACACCGATCATTTACAATGGCGGTGTATCTATACAGTTCATGGTAATGGAAAAATTAAACTTTGTTGTCGGCGGAGAGTATTATGCCTGGGATGGAGACCAAAAATCCGCTTCGGGTCAAGTGTCAAAAAATTTAGGGATTTCCAAACCCGTGGGCGATACCGATTATCTCCGCGGTCTAGTTGGAGTGGAATATTTCTTCAAGGGAAAAAGTCGGCCATTTATCAGTGTAGCCTTCCGTCCCAATGCCAAAATAGGTTGGAGAAACAACATGGGATTACAAAACGGTTCCATCTCAATTTCACTCGGTGCCATGACAAATTTAGGGAAGACTAAAAGCCAGACAGGGGATGACGAACCCAGTTTAATCGACCAGTAGAACTTTTAATGAAGTACGAGCCCATTAATTGCTAAGAAGCCATTCTTCTACTACATCGAGGAATAGTTCTCCATCCCGCTTTCCGTATTCGATCAATTCCTTTGCGTACTCTCCGTCAAACAAAAGATAGCTGAGCAGTTCGGAGGAAATCCAACCCCCAAATAAGTAGCGCAGGGTTTTCGGAAATCGTTTCCGGTACTTGCCGGCTATTTCACTGAAATTCAGCATAGGACCCACGCGGCACAAATCGATAATTCGAACATCGCGGTCCGTTTCATTGATTTTTGTGGCCAAAAGGTTGATGCGATTCATGAATTGGGAATCGATGTCTACCGAATCCAAGAACATGGAATCGAGCATGGTCGCAGCGATGCGGCCCAAGGTAGGCGCGACATTCGATTTTTGTTGATATGAATTTCCCCGCAAACT
>JAYSRH010000188.1:0-1728 GCA_043721115.1 Fibrobacteria bacterium
CCGCTTGGCCTACTGGTGCAACGCCATAGGCTTCAATGACATCAGAAACCTTATCCATCTTGCAAAACTCATCAAATCCGAACTCTTTGTGAAAAGTACTATTCAACTTTTCGAGCAAAATTTTTCGTTCCCCATAGGTGATTTTATAATCCACGATGAATTTGTCTTCGGCGCTGATATCTTCAAGGTCAAAGCCCACAACTTCGGCAATAATTGTCTTAATTTTTTTCACTTTATCGTTTTCCAATGTAAATCCTCTTTTTTCAAAGAAAGAAAAATAGTGGGAAAATCCAAGATACTAAACGGTTTTTCGTATAATCCGTCGACTCGAAGCCACTTTTCTCTAATTTACGAAGTAAGTAGCCCTTTCACGATCATTTTTTAGGAAATTATCTGACCACCCTAATTTGTCGAATTCACGCTTTTTTAGCTTTCTTGCCCCTTGTCGGCCTGGCATGGGACTCGCCTTTACCATTCTCTAACTCATCCGCCGCTACAACTGGACACAGCGCCTTCTCGAATCCTGCGGCGGCAGCCTTCGGTTCAGGTACGGAATACGGCCTGAGCTGGGCAGAGGGGAATGTGCCGGGCGCAACTCCTGAACGGTTGTGGACTGCCCAGTATCAAAGGGAAGGTATCGGGACCGGCTTGCGCTATTCTACGGGCAATGGGCCGTATGAGGCCCGATTAGACCTTTCCATGGCAACGGATTGGCGGGACATGGTCTCACCGGGTCTTAAACTCAGTTACGTCTCCCCTGGAGGTGCGCCTGATCATGGAATACTGGATTTTGGTATTGATATTCGACCTTGGCGACAGCTGCTCATAGGTTACTGGGGTGAAAATCTTTGGACAGGTGGCTTAGAGCAGCCAACTCAACATTTTGCGATTGCGATCAAACCCTTTGCCAGTTTCAAAGGTTGGCCCACTGATTTCCAATTAGGCATTGCCACAAGCAAACAAAAGGGCCTTTCTCAGCGCGGATTTCTCTTTTCCCAACTTCCCATTTATCACGGCCTGAGAATGCAGGTGCAGCTGGATGGTAAAAATAAAGAAGGCTCCCTCAGCCTTATCCTGCAAGCAAATAGCCATTGGTCCGGTGCGCTAGGCTGGTCCAAGGGTAAGGAAGTGGGCATAAGTTACAGTCAAGACCAGCGGCTGCCTTTTCTGGTTGGATCGGGAAATGTTGCGGAAATCGATTTGAATGCAACGCTAGTTGAAGGACAATCCGAGACCAGCTGGATAGGTGCGAGTCGTAACCAAGGTTTTTTGGATTTACTGAATCAATTTGACGTACTGGATGCGAATCCCAACATTCATGCTGTGGTCATCAAGGTGGGTCGCGCGCATTGCGGTTGGGCCATGGCCGAAGAAATTCGCCAACGACTGCTGGGGATGCGCCTCCGCGGCAAACACGTGGTGGCCTATATGGAACAGGTCACACCCTTGAATTATTTTCTGGCTACCGCTGCCGATATCGTCGCTTTGCAACCTGAGGGTTACTTTGCTGTTACCGGCTTTGCGGCCGAGGTTCCTTTTTACCGGGGCTTTTTCGATAAAGTCGGTGTGGAACCGCAATTCCTTAGACATGGCAAATACAAGTCCTTTGAAGAGCCCTACATGCGTAGGTCCTTTTCCGAACCAGCCCGTTCGGATTTACAGAACTATCTCGGTTCCCTGTGGGACCACTATTTAAAGGTGGTCGCCGAAGCCCGGAATCTTCCCATG